>NZ_JBEZKW010000010.1:116385-153034 GCF_040651795.1 Streptomyces sp. NPDC048361 | reverse complement strand
GGGACAGCGGGCAGCGGGGCGGGGACAGCGGGCAGCGGGGCGGGGACAGCGGGCAGCGGGGCGGGGACAGCGGGCAGCGGGGCGGGGACAGCGGGCAGCGGGGCGGGGACAGCGGGTGGCGGGGCGCGGGCCGCCCTGGTGAGCCTGGTCGATCAGCCGGGGATCGGCGCCGAGGCGGTCGCACGGGTACTCGCCGCCCACCGTTCGGGCGATTCGCTGGCGGCGGCTTCGTACGACGGACGACGCGGCCATCCGGTGCTGTTCGGGGCCGCCCGGTGGGCGGACATCGCGGCGTCCGCGACGGGCGACCAGGGTGCTCGCGCGTATCTCAAGGCCCACGAGGAGGAGATCACGCTCGTCGAGTGCGGGGACGTGGCCGAGCCCTACGACATCGACACCGAGGCGGATCTCGGCCGTCTCCAGTAGACCTGGAGTACACAGGGAGAGACGGGAAAGGCGTCCGCTGACACGGCAATGGTGTCCGAAGACGCGGAGTGAACGGGGTGGCACCCAGCGCCATGGTCCCTCGACTCGGAGAATCTCGACATCAACAAACCATTGAACTTCCACCATGAGGAAACTAGTATCCACTGTTCAGAAGCGCCCGTCAGATCAGCCGGCGCCCACAGTCGTATCTCGGAGCCCTGGCACTGAGTGCCATTTCATGGCGACCCGGCGGCCGTCAGGGCACCGCCCGCGAAGGAGTGACAGCTCATGTCCGCACCAGCGCCGTCCCCGCTGGCCATCGTCGATGCCGAGCCCCTGCCCCGGCAGGAAGAGGTACTCACCGACGCGGCCCTCGCCTTCGTGGCCGAGCTGCACCGGAACTTCACGGCCCGCCGTGACGAGCTCCTCACCCGCCGCCAGGACCGCCGCGCCGAGATCGCCCGCACCTCCACCCTGGACTTCCGCCCCGAGACCGCGGAGATCCGCGCCGGGGACTGGAAGGTCGCGCCGGCCCCGGCCGCGCTGAACGACCGCCGCGTGGAGATCACCGGTCCGACCGACCGCAAGATGACCATCAACGCCCTGAACTCGGGCGCCAAGGTCTGGCTCGCCGACTTCGAGGACGCTTCGGCTCCCACGTGGGAGAACGTCGTCCTTGGCCAGCTCAACCTGATCGACGCCTATGAGCGTCGCATCGACTTCACCGACGCCAAGTCGGGCAAGTCGTACGCCCTGAAGGACGCCGACCAGCTCGCGACCGTCGTCATGCGGCCGCGCGGCTGGCACCTGGAGGAGCGCCACCTCCAGTTCGACGGCCGCCCCGTGCCGGGCGCGCTCGTCGACTTCGGCCTGTACTTCTTCCACAACGCCCAGCGTCTGATCGACCTCGGCAAGGGCCCGTACTTCTACCTCCCGAAGACGGAGTCGTACCTGGAGGCCCGCCTCTGGAACGACATCTTCGTCTTCGCGCAGGACTACGTGGGCGTCCCGCAGGGCACCGTCCGCGCGACGGTCCTGATCGAGACGATCACCGCGGCGTACGAGATGGAAGAGATCCTCTTCGAGCTCAAGGACCACGCGGCGGGCCTCAACGCGGGCCGCTGGGACTACCTCTTCTCCATTGTGAAGAACTTCCGGGACGGCGGCGAGAAGTTCGTCCTGCCGGACCGCAACGCGGTGACGATGACGGCCCCGTTCATGCGGGCGTACACCGAACTGCTCGTCCGCACCTGCCACAAGCGCGGTGCACACGCCATCGGCGGCATGGCCGCGTTCATCCCCTCGCGCCGTGACGCCGAGGTGAACAAGGTCGCCTTCGAGAAGGTCAAGGCCGACAAGGACCGCGAGGCGGGCGACGGCTTCGACGGCTCGTGGGTCGCCCACCCCGACCTGGTGCCGATCGCGATGGCCTCCTTCGACGCGGTGCTCGGCTCCAAGCCGAACCAGAAGGACCGGCTGCGCGAGGACGTCTCGGTGGCCCCCGGCGACCTGATCGCCATCGACTCCCTCGACGCCAAGCCCACCTACCAGGGCCTGGTCAGCGCGGTTCAGGTCGGCACCCGCTACATCGAGGCGTGGCTGCGGGGCCTCGGCGCCGTCGCCATCTTCAACCTGATGGAGGACGCGGCCACCGCCGAGATCTCGCGCTCGCAGATCTGGCAGTGGATCAACGCCGGTGTCGTCTTCGAGGACGGCCAGACGGCCACGGCCGACCTCGCCCGCAAGGTGGCGGCCGAGGAACTCGCCGCGATCCGCGCGGAGATCGGCGAGGAGGCCTTCGCGGCCGGCAAGTGGCAGCAGGCCCACGACCTCCTGCTCCAGGTCTCCCTCGACTCCGACTACGCCGACTTCCTGACCCTGCCCGCTTACGAGCAACTGGTCGGCTGATCACGGCAGTTGCTTCCCCTTGGCTCCGCCCCCGGTACCGCACAGCACCGGGGGCGGAGCCGTTTCGCGTGCAGGCCGCGCCCCGGCGGCCCCGGCTCTCGGGTGTGGGCCCGGTGGACGAGGAGTCCGATGCGCCCCGGGAACCCGATCTCGCCGTACCGCTGCGCGAGCGTTGGGTTGCTGCGACAATCCCGCCGGGGATTCGCCGGGCCCGGAAGGCCGGCGGTCCCCTTGGTGAGGGCTGCTAGGGGGTTGTGGATGCCTGGAGGGCGAGTCGCCATCGTGGGCGGGAGCGTCGCGGGGTGTGCGTCGGCACTCGCCGCGCACCGCGGTGGCGCCGACGAGATCACGGTGTACGAACGGGCGTCGGGCGGCCTGGCCGACCGCGGGGTGGGGCTCGCCGTGCACAACGACCGGTACGCCGAGCTGGAATCCCGCGGATTCCTGACCGCCGCGATGCCCTGGCTCCAACTCTCCAGACGCCGCTGGTACGTTCGCGACGGCTCCGCCCCGATGGGCCGCCTCGTCGGCACCCTGCCCTTCCCCTTCCGTACGTACAACTGGGGCCCGCTCTGGCACGAACTGCGGGCCCGGGTGCCCCAGTCGGTTCGGTTTCGGTCGGGCACGACCGTCGACCGCGTCGAACTCGCGGGCGAAACAGCCGAGTTGATGGGGTCGGACGGGAGCTGCGAGCGCTTCGACGCCGTCGTGGGCGCCGATGGCTACCGCTCGGTGGTGCGCGCGGCCGCCTGCCCCGGCGTACGGCCGACATACGCGGGCTATCTCGCCTGGCGCGGCGCCTTCCCGGCCGAAAGACTCCCCCAGGCGGAGCTCTGGCCGGTCGAGGACTGTGTGTACGCCGTCTTCCCGGGCGGACACGCGATCATTTACCGCATCCCGGACGGCCGGGGCGGCCACCGCGTCAACTGGGTGCTCTACGCGGCGCCACCCTCCGACCACGGGCTCCCCCTCGACTCCCCCACCAGCCTGCCGCCCGGCACCCTGACCGACACCCTGCGCGCCCACGCCCTGTCCATCGCTGGCACACAACTCGCGCCGTTCTGGGGTCAGTTGATGCACCTGACCGAACCGGGCGAGCTCTTCATTCAGCCGATGTACGACTTCACGGCGCCCCGGTACGCGACGGGCCGCCTCGCCCTGGCCGGCGACGCCGCCACGGTGGCCCGCCCGCACACCGGCGGCGGCGCGGTGAAGGCGCTCCAGGACGCCACCGCCCTGGAGTCGGCACTGACCTCGGCCACGAGCTGGCCCGAGGCCCTCACCGCCTACGACGCGAGCCGCGCCCCGGCCGGCCGCGCCATGGTCGAGCTGGGCCGCGCCCTGGGCCACGGTCTTGTCCAGGAGACCCCGGACTGGAGCGCGCTGGACCAGGCCGGCCTGGAGAAGTGGTGGCAACAGGCGGACGGATCTGGCGCGTTCGGCGGGCGCGGGATCTCCTGAGGGGTCGGCGGCCGACCCCGGCCGCGATCACCGCGACCCGCCGCGCCGCCGCTACCGCCGCGCCGCCCTGCTTGCCTGCCGCCGTTGCCGTTGCCGTACCAGCACACCGTCAGGGAACCACCACGGTCGGCTGAGCCGAGAAGTCGCCCCATGTGCCGTCCGGCAGCCTGGCGCGGAGCTTGACGCTGGAGCGGGTGCCCTGCGGATCGGTGAGCGTGAACGTGTACGAGGTGAGGCCGTCGGAGGACTCGGCGCCCGGCGTGGAGGACACGACACCGGGCACGATCGTGGTCGTCGGGCGGCCGTCGAGGAACAGTTGGTACGCCCCGATCGCGCCGCCCGTGCGCGGCGGTACCCAGTGCAGGGTGACGTCCGCGCCGCGGCCGGACGGTGCGCGCGCGATGGTGGCGCGCAGCCCGGTGGGCGCGGTGCTGGGTGGCGCTCCGGGCGCGGCGACGGTGGTGATGTCGACGGCGCCGCTGTCCTGCGAGGCGTTGTCGGCGGCGTCCCGGGCGCGCACGGTGAAGGTGTAGACGGTGCCGGGCTGGAGCCCGGTCAGCCGCGCCGACGTCACGGCGCCGCCGACGCTGTGAATCCGTACCCCCTCCTGGTAGACGTCGTACGCCGTCACGCCCACGTCGTCCGAGGACCGGCCCCAGCTCAGATCGGCCCCGCCGGTGCCGTCCGCACGACCGGTCAGGTGGGCCGGGGCGGTGGGCGGGCGCTTGTCGTCGGGCGTCGCGGCCGGCGTGGTGACGGCGGCGGGGGCGCTGGGGGCCGAGAGGTTTCCCGCGGCGTCGGCGGCCCGCACGGTGAAGCGGTACGCGGTCGAGGCGGCGAGGCCGTCCACGTCGATCATGCTCAGGGTCGCCGGGACCCGCTTGACCGTGGTCCCGTCGCGCCGGATCTCGTACCCGGTGACGGCCTTGTCGTCGGTGGAGCGATGCCACATGACGTGGACCGATGTGGCGCTGCTCGCCTGCGCGGTGACCGCACCCGGCACCGAAGGACTCCGCCGGTCCCGATCGTGCCCCGCCGCGCAGCCGGCGAGCAGGAAGAGGAACACGAGCGACAGCGACAGGAGCGGGGCGATGGCCGGGCGCACGACTGTGACCCGGTGGCTGGTCGTGCGGCACACATCGGCCTCCTGGTGACGTGACGCGCGGACCCACACGGCGCCCGTCGCAGGGCTTGCGCGGCCGGAGGAATCCCCGAATCCACGGAAAGGTCCAGACCTGTATGACACGCCGGAGGTGCGCACGACAAGACCCCTGACACACAACTCCCTTGGTCCGCCGTGCAGTTGCAGTACGGCGGCCCGCTCTCCTCGGCCCTCTCTCCTCGGCCCTCCCGCGGTGGCCCCTCGCGTGCCGGCCCTACCTTCGGGGGTCCTTCCCCCGGCGGCCCTTCCCCCGGCGGCCCTTCCCTCGGCGGCCTCCCGCGGTGGCCCCCCTCGACGGCCCAGGGCACTGCTCCTGGACGCGCCCCGACCGGGAGCAGTGTCCCGGCGCTTCGCGAGGTGCCGCGCGCATCCGCGATGAGTTTCCGGCGCGGGCACGGTCTCCCGTACATGAGCAACGACATGAACGCCCAGCCGGCCCGCCCCGACCTCGGTGCCGCGGCCGCCGAGCTGACTCGCCTCCTCGACGGCGTGGCCGACGATCAGCTGGCCGGTCCGACGCCGTGTCCCGAGTACGCGGTGCGGGAGCTGCTCGCGCACATCCTCGGGCTGAGCGTGGCCTTCCAGGACGCCGCGCGCAAGGAGATGGGCCCCTCGACCAGCACCGCTCCGGGCACGATGGCGCCGCCCGAGCTGCCCGCCGACTGGCGCACATCCCTGCCGAAGAGCCTCGCCGCCATGGCCGAGGCGTGGCGTGACCCGGCGGCCTGGGAGGGCGAGGCCCAGATCGGCGGTCTGCGCCTTCCCGCGGCGGTCACGGGCTGCGTCGGACTCGACGAGCTGGTCGTGCACGGATGGGACGTGGCCCGAGCCACCGGCCAGGCCTACCGTCCGGCCCCCGCCGACCTGGAGGTGTCCTTCGGCTTCCTCGCGCCGTCGAAGGACGACCCGGCCGCTCGTGGCACCGCGTTCGGGCCGGCCGTCGAGGTACCGGACGAGGCCCCGATGCTCGACCGCCTGATCGGGGCGAGCGGACGCAACCCGGGCTGGGCCGCCTGATCGGAGCGAACCGGAAGCGACCCGGGCTGCGCCATCCAGCGGGCGGCCCGGGCTGGGCCGCCTGATCGGAGCGAACCGGAAGCGACCCGGGCTGCGCCATCCAGCGGGCGGCCCGGCTACCCGTGCGCGCGTGCCGTCCAGCGGCGGCCCGGCTACCAGTGCGCGGGACGCACCAGGGACGGCGGGAGCTTCGTCGTCCCGTCGCCCTTCGCCGCGTTCACCTGGGCCTGGGTGAGGAAGAACGCCTCGGTCAGATCGGCGCCGGACAGCGACGCGTCGCGGAAGTCCGCGCCGATCAGGTCGGCCAGGCGCAGATCGGCGCCGCGCAGATCCGCGGCGATGAGGAAGGCGCCCCGCAGGTTCGCGCCGCGAAGATCGGCGCCCCTGAGCCGGGCGCCCATCAGGTCGGCGCCACGCCGGTCCTTCTTCTTGCCCTTGTACTCGGCCCTTACCAACTCACTCGCCTTGAGGAGCAGCTGGTTGACCTGGTCGCGGTGGGCGGCGACATCCAGCTCCTTCAGCGCCTCGGGCGCGAGTCGCGTGAACGCCTCGGTCTCGCCGAGCGCCGCGTGCAGCTCGGTGTGGACGGGCCGGGCCTTCGGCAGGGCGAGCGCTTCGGCGATGTACCAGAGCAGTTCGTGGAGTTGGCGCATCACCGGGAAGACCTCGAACATCGAGGCCGCGGTCTCCGGCGCCGCGCGCCAGTCGCGCCCGCCGAAGGTCTGCTGGGAGACCTTCTGTCCGGCGCCGAAGCAGTCGTACACCGTGCAGCCCTGGAAGCCGCTCGTGCGCAGGTCCCGGTGGATGCCGCAGCGGAAGTCCCGCTGGAGGCTGGGGCACGGCTTCCCGGCCGGCTTGTCCTGCGCGAAGTCGGCCGAGGCCGCGTAGGCGAGGGCCACGCAGCACAGGCCGAAACAGTCGCCGCAGTCGGAGACGAGGGTGAGCCGGGTCGCGCCGGGGGCCGGGGCGATCGCCTCCTGGTTCTCGGACAACGTGCGGGGCTCCTCTGACGGGCGGTGACGGCAGGGCGGGCGGGGACAGCAGCCCGACAGTCTAACCGCCCGCCTGGCGCGGCACCGCGCGGCCGCCTCCACCCCGACACGCCGACACCGCGCGCCCGCCCCCTGCCCCCGCGCCGCACCCCGCCACCGCACCCCGCCGTCGCAGATCACGGCGACCACCACCCCCATCACCCCCAACTTCCCTGTGCCGCAAGGGTGTACGGCCACCACAGACCAATGGTAGGAAAGTTTCCTAACAGAACACCGGGAACGACGAACTCCTTCTGGAGGTCCAGGTGCACACCCCCCACGGCAACACCACCGCACGTCGTACCAAGCTCGCTCTACGCGCCCTGCTCGGCACCGCACTGCTCGCGGTTCCGGTCACGGCGTACGCCGCTGACAACCCGGCCGCCCCGCAGGCGGACAATGCGATGGTGATCAACGCCGCCGCGACCGGGCTCGACGACCCGGCGAAGAAGGACATAGCCATGCAGCTCGTCTCCAGCGCGGAGAACTCCTCGCTGGACTGGAAGGCGCAGTACAAGTACATCGAGGACATCAAGGACGGCCGGGGCTACACCGCCGGCATCATCGGATTCTGTTCCGGCACCGGCGACATGCTCGACCTGGTGAAGCTCTACACCGCGCGGAACCCCGGCAACGTCCTCGCCAAGTACCTGCCGGCCCTGGAGAAGGTCGACGGGACCGACTCGCACAAGGGTCTCGACCCGAACTTCCCCAAGGACTGGAAGACCGCAGCGTCGGAGACGGCCTTCAAGGAGGCCCAGAACGACGAGCGCGACCGGGTCTACTTCGACCCGGCCGTCCGCCAGGGCAAGGCCGACGGGGTCGGCACGCTGGGGCAGTTCATCTACTACGACGCCATCGTGATGCACGGTGACGGCAGCGACCCGACCAGCTTCAGCTCGATCCGCAAGAGGGCGCTCGCCAAGGCCGAGCCCCCGTCGCAGGGCGGAAACGAGACGAAGTACCTCAACGCCTTCCTCGACGCCCGCGTCTGGGCGATGAAGCAGGAGGAGGCGCACAGCGACACCAGCCGCGTCGACACCGAGCAGCGGGTCTTCCTGAAGAAGGGGAACCTGAACCTCGACACGCCGCTCGACTGGAAGGTCTACGGCGACCCGTACCACATCGGCTGACCCGCCCCACCGGTAACGGCGGGTACGGCAGCCTCGCGCCGCCGTACCCGCCGTTTTCGTCCGTTCCACCCGCTACGGTGGCTGGATTCGGCCGAGTTGACCCATTCTCCTTTACGGAACCTTTGCGGCCCGTATTCTCTCGTTCACCAGATCATCACAATCATTCCGAACGCCCGAGAGAGCCGCCGCATGCGCATATCAGAACCAGCCGTCCGCACTCTGCTCATCTCCGGCCTGCTCGGTGCGCTCGCCTTCACCACGACCGGCTGCCAGGACGCGACGCCGAAGACGAAGACGCCGGTGGCCTCGGTGCCGGCCGCGACCCCGTCACAGTCCGCTTCCCCGTCGCCGTCCCCGTCGGCCAGTGAGAGCCCGAGCCCGACGCCGAGCCCGACGCAGACGCGGAGCGCGACACCGGCCGCGCCCCCCGCCGCAACGAAGCCCCCGGCCGCCAAGACCGTCCCGAAGCCCAAGCCCAAGCCCAAGCCGAAGGGTCCGAGCGTGCCGCCGCCGATGAACGGCGGCGGCAACAAGGGCGGCGGCAGCGTCTATTACAAGAACTGCACCGCCGCCCGGGCCGCCGGCGTCACTCCCCTGCACCGTGGCGAGCCCGGTTACGACTCCCACCTGGACCGGGACGGCGACGGCATCGCCTGCGAGTAGCACCCGGGGCCGCATGGCCGCCCGTCAGTGCAGGGCGGCCTCCGGTTCGGCCATGGGCAGCACCTCGGCCTTGTCCTCGGCCTCGGCCCGCCGCGAACCGAAGTGGTTGAAGGCCAGGTTGAGGACGATGGCCACCACACAGCCGGTGGAGATGCCGGAGTCGAGGACGACGAGCATCTTGTCGGGGAACGCGTGGTAGAAGTCCGGCTTGGCGATCGGGATCAGGCCGATGCCGACCGCGGCGGCCACGATGAGAGCGTTCTCGCCCTTTTCGAGGGCGGCCGTCGACAGGGTCTGGATGCCGCTGGCGGCCACCGAGCCGAACAGGACGATGCCGGCGCCACCGAGCACCGGCAGGGGTACGAGGGAGATCACCGAGGCCGCGACCGGGCACAGGCCGATCACGACGAGGATCAGGCCACCGGTCGCCACCACGAATCGGCTGCGCACCTTGGTCATCGCGACGAGCCCGATGTTCTGGGCGAACGCGCTGGCCATGAAGCCGTTGAAGAGGGTGCTGAGCACTGAGCCGAGGGTGTCGGCGCGCAGGCCGGCCGCGATGGTGCGCTGGTCGGCGGGGCGCTCGACGATTTTGCCGAGGGCCAGCATGTCGGCGGTGGACTCCGTCATACAGACCAGCATCACGATGCACATCGAGATGATCGCGGCGACGTCGAACTGCGGGGCTCCGAAGTGGAACGGCGTCGGGAAGCCGACGAGGTCCGCGTTCTTGATGGCGTCCAGGCTGGTCTTGCCCATGGGGATCGCGATGAGCGACCCCGCCACCAGGCCGAGCAGGATGGCGATCTGCTGCATGAAGCCGTGCAGCAGCTTGCGCAGCGCGAGCACGATGACCAGGGTGATCGCGGCGAGCGCCAGGTTGGAGAGCGAACCATAGTCGGCCGCCTTCTCGTTGCCGCCGGACGACCAGTTGAAGGCGACGGGCAGCAGCGAGACACCGATGAGGGTGATCACCGTGCCGGTGACGACAGGCGGGAAGAAGCGGACGAGCTTGCCGAAGTAGGGCGCCGCTATGAAGCCGAGCAGTCCCGCGACGATGACGCCGCCGAGGATGACGGGCATCGCGTCGGCGCCGTGCTCCTTGCCGATGGCGATCATCGGGGTGACACCGGCGAACGAAACGCCGTTCACGAAGGGCAGCTTGGCGCCGATCTTCCAGATCCCGAGGGTCTGGAGGAGCGTGGCGAGTCCCGCGGTGAACAGGCTCGCGGCGACCAGGAAAGCGGTCTCTTTGGTGTCGAGCCCCACGGCGGGGCCCACGATCATGGGCGGGGCCACCACACCCGCGTACATCGCGGCCACGTGCTGGAGGCCGCTGGTGAACATCTTCAGCGGAGGGAGCGTCTCGTCGACGGGATGCTTCTCGCCGTTCTGGGTGGGGCTTGCTGCGATGTTGCGAAACCTGGGCTGTGCGGCCACGGCGGTTCCTCCGGTCGGTTTACACGTCGGCGGTGGACGCGACTGTCAGGGAGGTGGTGCGTTGAGCAACGGAAACAGGTGGTGCGGTGCGATACGAACAGCGCGGCTCGGCTGTCGTGTGGGCGCCAAGGACGGCGCTGTGTGACGGTACGGCACGTGACGGTATGACAGGTGACGGAACGTCAACTGCCGTTCCTTACACGGGACATGAGAACGGGTTTCACCGTTCCGGAGGGTGCGTACGTCCTTGTAGTACGCACCCTCCGGCCCGGCTGCCGCGGACCCCGCTCGGGTCCACGGCGACCGGTCGAGGGCCGTCCCCCTCGACCGGACTCCTTGGGGTCAGGCCTGCGCGGCGATCCGGGCGAGGCGCTGGGCCTCTTCACGGGTCGCCACCGCGATGGCGTCCTCGTCGACCGTGGTGAGGCGGCTGTTCTCGACGATCTGACGGCCATTCACGAAGGAGGCGGTGACCGGGGCCGCGGCACCGAAGACCAGCGCGGTGACCGGGTCGGCGATGGAGGCGTGGGCGATGGTGTCCAGCTTCCACAGCACGAGGTCGGCGAGCTTGCCGGCTTCGAGGGAGCCGATCTCCTCGGCACGGCCCAGCACTTGAGCGCCGCCGTAGGTGCCCAGGCGCAGGGCCTGGCGGGCACCGAGCGCGCGCTCGCGGTGCTGGGCGTTGAGGCGGTTGATGAGCAGCGCGTTGCGCAGCTCGGTGTGCAACTCGCCCGACTCGTTGGACGCGGTGCCGTCGACACCGAGGCCGACCGGGACGCCCGCCTTCAGCATGTCCGGGACGCGGGCGATGCCGGCGGCGAGGCGCGCGTTGGACGAGGGGCAGTGGGCGACGCCGGTGCCGGTGCGGGCGAAGGCGGCGATGTCGGAGTCGTTCATGTGGACGCAGTGCGCCATCCACACGTCGCTGCCGAGCCAGCCGGTCGACTCGAAGTAGTCGGTCGGGCCCATGCCGAACAGTTCCTTGCAGAACTGCTCCTCCTCCATGGTCTCCGAGCCGTGGGTGTGCAGCCGTACGCCCTTGGCGCGGGCCAACTCGGCGCCCTGCTTCATGAGTTCGGTCGAGACCGAGAAGGGCGAGCAGGGGGCGACGGCGACCTGGGTCATCGAGCCGAAGGTGGCGTCGTGGAAGCGGTCGATGGTCTCGGCGGTGGCGGCGAGCGCTCCGTCGAGGGTCTCGACGGCGAAGTCCGGCGGCAGTCCGCCGTCCTTGACGCTGCGGTCCATGGAGCCGCGGGCCAGGGTGAAGCGGACGCCCATCGCGGAGGCGGCGCCGATGATCGCGCCGGACAGGTCACCGCTGTTCCGCGGATAGACGTAGTGGTGGTCCAGGGCGGTGGTGACGCCGCCGCGGGCCATCACCGCGAGGGAGCCCTGGGCCGCGACACGGCCCATCTGCTCGTCGATCCGTGCCCACGTCGGGTACAGCGCGACCAGCCAGTCGAAGAGGTTGTGGTCGGTGGCCATGCCACGGGTGATCCACTGGTAGAAGTGGTGGTGCGTGTTGACCAGGCCGGGGGTGACGAGGTGGCCGGTGCCGTCGATGCGGCGGACCACGTCGGTCAGGCCCTCGGGGGCGGGGCCGGCACCCACCGACTCGATGGTGTTGCCGGCGATCACCAGATGGCCGGATGCATACTCGGTGTCGTTCGCGTCCACGGTTGCGATCGCACAGTTTTCGATGACGATGCGCTGAAGGGCTGCCGAAGGTGCCATGATGCTTCCTTCTTTGCTCAGTGGCGGCTGTGACTTGGGCACGGCAGGACCCTACGAGGATTTGAGTACCGGGGCCGCGACGCGGCTCCGGGTGCCGAGATGATGGAAGAAGAGGTTCAGCAGCACGGCGGTGAGCGCACCGGCGCTGATGCCCGATCCGAGCACGGTCTGCGCCCAGGCGGGGAATCCGGCGTAGAAGGTGGGCGCGGCGAGCGGGATGATGCCCGCTCCGAGTGCCACGGCCACCAGGATGATGTTGGAGCTGTCGTCGAGTCCGGCCTCGGAGAGCGTACGGATGCCGCTCACAGCGATCGAGCCGAACAGGACGATTCCGGCCCCGCCGAGCACGGGCATCGGCACCAGTGAGACGACCGCGCCGAGTACCGGGAAGGCGCCGAGCACCAGGAGGGCGCCGCCCGCGACGGCGACAACGTACCTGCTGCGTACGCGAGTCAGTGAGACGACCCCCACGTTCTGGGCGAACGCGCTGGTGGGGAAGCCGCCGAAGATGGGGCCGAGCAGGGTGGCGATGCCGTCGGTGCGCAGGCCCCGGGCGATGGTGCGTCCGTCGGTGCGGCGCTCGCAGATCTCGCCGATGGCGAGCATGCCGGCGCTGGACTCGGTCATCAGGACCAGCATCACGATGCACAGCGAGAGCACGGCGGCGGGGTGGAACTCGGGTGCGCCGAAGGAGAAGGGCGTCGGCAGGGCGGCGACGGGCGCGGACCTCATCGCGGAGAAGTCGGCCATGCCGAACGGGATCGCCGCGAGCGTGCCGATCAACAGGCCGAGCAGCAGGGCGACTTGGCGCAGGAAGCCACGGGCGAAGCGCTGGAAGAGCAGGATCACCACGAGCGTGAAGGCGGCGAGTGCCAGGTTCTTCATGGCGCCGAAGTCGGCGGCGGTCTTGTCGCCGCCTTGGGCCCAGGAGACTGGTACGGGCATGAGTGTGACGCCGATGAGCGTGATCACGACACCGGTCACCAGCGGCGGGAAGAAGCGCAGCAGCCGGCCGAAGAAGGGACCGACCAGGAGACAGAAGACTCCTGCGACCATCACCGCGCCGTAGATGGCGGGGAGTTGATGGCCTTTGGCGCTGGTCTCGGCGATCGCGAGCATGGGCGCGATACCGGCCGATGAGGCCGCGTTCACGAACGGGAGCCGGTTTCCGGCGAAGTTCGCGACGCCGATGGTCTGCAGGACGGTGGCGAGACCCGCGATGAGCAGACTCGCGGCGATGAGCCGGGTCTGAGCCGCGGTGTCGAGGCCGACTGCCTGGCCGATGATGAGCGGAGGGGTGACAACGCCCGCGTACATGGCGGCGATGTGCTGGAGTGCGGCGGGGACGAGCCGCGAGGCGGGGAGCTTTTCATCCACCGGGTGCACGGCACCGTCGGGTGGGGTGGTACATGGGCCGTCGGCAGGTGCCGGCGCCATTGCGGGCTGTGCCATGAGAATCCCTCCGGTCCAAGCCGTCCCCCGCCCGACTGCGGGCGGGCGGGGGACGGCTCGGGGCCGCGTCAGAGGTTGGTCATGTCGACCGGGATCTGCGGCTCGACGCCGTCACGCAGGACGGTCGCCTCGATAAGACCGTATGGACGGTCCGCCGCGAAGTAGACCTCGTTGTCGTTCTTGAGCCCGAAGGGCTCGAGGTCCACCAGGAAGTGGTGCTTGTTCGGCAGCGAGAAACGCACTTCGTCGATCTCGGACCGGCTGTTGATGATGCGCGAACCCATCTGGTACAGGGTCTGCTGGAGCGAGAGGGAGTACGTCTCGGCGAAGGCCTGGAGCATGTGCTTGCGCACCTGCTCGTAGGACTTCTCCCAGTTGGGCGCCTTCTGCTCGTCGTCGGTCCAGTTGAAGCGCCAGCGCGCCGAGACCTGGGTCGCCAGGATCCGGTCGTAGGCCTCCTGGAGCGTCGTGTACTTGTCCTTGACGTAGCCCCAGAACTCGGAGTTCGTCGAGTTCATCACGACCAGGTCCTTGAGGCCCGAGATAACCTCCCACTTCTCACCGTCGTAGGTGATCTGGGTGACCCGGGTCTCCTGGCCCTTGCGGACGAAGGAGTGCTTGACGTCGTCGGAGCCGATGAACTTCGAGTTGGCCTCGGAGGTCTCGATGCGCTCCCAGGAGTACTCCTCGATGCGGATCCGCGCGATCTTGATCGGCTCCTGCGAGGTCACGAAGTGCCGCGCGAGGTGGATGCCGAACTGCTCGGCGGACTCGATGCCGTACTCCTTGGCGAACGCGTACACCGTGTTCTTGGTGGTGTCGGTCGGCAGGCAGTTGGCGTTCGAGCCGTTGTAGTGCACGTCCTCCATGTCGCCGGAGAGGGCGACGGAGACGTTCAGGTCCTTGATGTGGTGCGTGTCGCCGTCCCGCGTGATCTTGACGACGCGGTTCTCTGCTTTGCCGTACTGGTTCTGGCCGAGAATCGTGGGCATGTCTGCTAGCTCCCTCGGTAAACGGAGTAGCCGAACGGGTTGAGCAGCAGCGGTACGTGATAGTGCTCGCCCGGTGTGACGGCGAAAGTGATCGCCACCTCCGGGAAGAACGCACCGCTGTCCCTTACGCGGGGGGCGTCCTGCTGCGCCTCGGCTTGCTTCTTGGCGAAATACGTCTCGACCTCGAAATCGAGACGTACGTGGGTGGTGCCCTCCGGCAGCGCCGGCAGGTCCTTGCAACGCCCGTCCGCGTCGGTCGCGGAGCCGCCGAGCGGGGTCCACTCGGCGTCATGGCCCGAGCGGGCCGCGAGCGAGATGGCGACGCCCTGGGCGGGGCGTCCGACGCTGGTGTCCAGGATGTGCGTGGACACCGAGGCGGTGGTGGCGGTGCTCATCGGTCCTTGTCCTCTTCTACAAGACGGGTCAGCCGGATTCGGTTGATCTTCCCGAGTTCGGTGCGCACGATCTCGCGCTCCTCCTCCGGGGTGTTGCCGATCCGGGTCTTCACCGCGTCGCGCATCTGCTCGCCGGTGGCGCCGGTCGCGCAGATCAGGAAGACATGGCCGAACTGCTCCTGGTAGGCCAGGTTCAGTTCGAGCAGCTCGGCCTTGAGGGCCTCGGAGGCCCCGGCCATGCCGCGCTGTTCACGTGCGGAAGTGGGGTCACCGGGCTTCGGCCGGCCGATCGGCGGGTGCCCGGCCATCGCCTCTTGAAGATCCTTCACGGTCAGCTCCGCCAAAGCGGCGTCACTGGCGGCGAAGAGGTCCTGCGCGGTGGCGTACGGGCGCTGGGCGAGCACTTTGCCGCCCCACGCCGAACTGGCGCACACCTCGTGGAGCGCGGCGAGAGCCGCACTGTCCTGTGAGGTGTTGAACCGGGCGAGGCCCGGTGTCGAAGTCGTAGTCACGGCGGCCTCCGTGGCCTTGGTGCTGAACGGGCTGCGGATAGCTAACGCCCTGAGAAACATCCCGTCAACACTTTGTTGAAAACTTGGGGTGACAAAAACCGCCGCCCGGGGTCCGGACGGCGGTTCGTTGCGCGGTGGATTGCGCGGGGGGTGCCCAAACGGACACCGAGCGTGCCCACTCAGTCGTCCTTGGCGGTGTTTTCCCTGTTCAGATAGTTGTAGACCGTGAAGCGGCTGACGCCGAGCGCCGACGCGACGGTCTCCACGCCGTGGCGTACCGAGAAGGCGCCGCGGGCTTCGAGGGTCCGTACGGCGGACTGCTTGGCCTTGCGGTCCAGGGCCGAGAGCGGCATTCCGTGCCGGCGCTCCATGGCGGCCAGGATGTGATCCAGAGAGTCGGAGAGCTGCGGCAGGCGCACCGCCGCCACGTCCTCGCCCTCCCAGGCGAGCACCACGTCGTCGGGCCGGGCGTCGGCCGGGAGCAGTATCTCGGCGCCCATGGCGTCGACGAGCGGCTTGACCGCCTGGAGCAGCGGGTGGTCGGCGGGCTCGGTCGCCGGCGCGAGGGGCCGATGGGCGGATTCAGTCGCGGAGCCCGGGTGCCGGTCCGCCGATCCGGCCGTGGAGCCTGGGTGCCGGTCAGCCGATCCGGCCGTGGAGCCCGGGTGCCGGTCCGTGGGTCCGGCCGCGGGCGCTGGGGGCTGGTCCAACGATTCGGTCACTGCTCGCCCTCCCCGATCACATTGACCTGCAGCGAGACGCGAGTCGCTCCGGCCGCCAGGGCCTTGCGCAGCAGCGCGTCCACGGCGGTCAGCACCTCGTCGGCGCCGCCTTCCGCGGTGTTGCCGAAGGGGCCGACGTCCACCGCGTCGAGCCGGGCCGCCTGGACGACATCGCGGGCGACCACGGCATGCGGCGGCGCCTCGTCGAGATCGAAGGGCTCGGTCGTGAACTCCACTCTCAATCGCACGCGCCCAACCTACTGCGCGGTGGACGAAATCAGGGAGGCCCTCTTGACAAGCTCGCCGGTCCCACTGCAACCTTCCATCAAGCAGAAAACAACTTCCGCAATACGGAAGGAGCGCACACCCCTCATGGGATACACGGACCAGCGCTTCGATGTAAACCTTTCGATCCTCTACACGGAACTCCCGCTCGTGGAGCGCCCCGCGGCAGCCGCCGCTGCGGGCTTCACCGCGGTCGAGCTGTGGTGGCCCTGGATCGAGACGCCCACCCCCGAGCAGGCCGAGCTCGACGCCCTGAAAAAGGCGCTCGACGACGCCGGCACCCAGCTGGTGGGCCTCAACTTCTACGCCGGCGCCCTCCCGGGCCCGGACCGCGGCGCGCTGTCGGTTCCCGGCGAGGAGTCGGACCGCTTCCGCGCCAACATCGAGGTGGCGGCCGACTTCGCCGCCTCGGTCGGCTGCAAGGCGCTCAACGCGCTCTACGGCAACCGCGTCGAGGGCGCCGACCCGCAGGTGCAGGACAGCCTCGCCCTGGAGAACCTCGTCCTGGCGGCCCGCGCGGCCGACCGGGTGGGGGCCATCCTCCTGGTCGAGACCCTGAACAAGCCGGAGTCGCCGCTCTACCCGCTGGTGAGCGCCCCTTCGGCCATCGAGGTCATCGACAAGGTGAACGCGGCGACGGGTCTTGGCAACGCCAAGTTCCTGCTCGACATCTACCACCTCTCGATGAACGGCGAGAACGTGGCGGAGGTCATCGAGGCGTACGCCGACAAGACCGGCCACGTGCAGATCGCCGACAACCCGGGCCGTGGCGCGCCGGGCACCGGCTCGCTGCCGCTCGAAGAGCTGCTCGACCAGCTGAAGAAGGCCGGCTACGACGGCTGGGTGGGTCTGGAGTACAAGGCCCCCGACGCCACGGCCTCCTTCGCCTGGCTCCCCGCCGAGGCCCGCGCGGCCGGCTGAGCGCGCACCCGAACTTCTTGACGTACCACCGCAGTTAGAGAGGCACCCTCATGAGCAACCTCCCCAAGATCGCATGGGTCGGCCTCGGAATCATGGGCTCCCCCATGTCCGAGAACCTGATCAAGGCCGGCTACTCGGTCACCGGTTTCACCCTGGAGCAGGACAAGCTGGACCGCCTCGCGGCCGCCGGCGGCACCGCCGCCCCCTCGATCGCCGAGGCGGTCAAGGACGCGGACGTGATCATCACCATGGTCCCGGCCTCCCCTCAGGTGGAAGCCATCGCGTACGGTGAGGCCGGCATCCTGGCCAACGCCAAGAAGGGCGCGCTGATCGTCGACATGTCGTCGATCACCCCGCAGACCTCGGTCGACCTGGCGAAGAACGCCGCGGAGAAGGGCATTCGCGTCCTGGACGCCCCCGTCTCCGGCGGCGAGGCCGGCGCCATCGAGGCCGTCCTGTCGATCATGGTCGGTGGCGAGCAGTCCGACTTCGACACGGCGCTGCCGATCCTCGAAGCCCTCGGCAAGACCATCGTGCTGTGCGGTCCGCACGGCTCGGGTCAGACGGTCAAGGCCGCCAACCAGCTCATCGTCGCGGTCAACATCCAGGCGTGCGCCGAGGCCGTCGTCTTCCTCGAGAAGTCCGGCGTGAACCTCGAAGCCGCCCTGGACGTGCTCAACGGCGGTCTGGCCGGCTCGACCGTGCTGACCCGCAAGAAGGACAACTTCCTGAAGCGGGACTTCAAGCCCGGCTTCCGGATCGACCTGCACCACAAGGACATGGGCATCGTCACCGACGCCGCCCGCAACGTGGGTGCGGCCCTGCCGGTCGGGGCGGTCGTGGCCCAGCTGGTCGCCTCGCTGCGCGCCCAGGGCGACGGTGGCCTCGACCACTCCGCTCTGCTCCGCGCGGTCGAGCGCCTCTCCGGCTCGCAGGTCTGATCCCGCGTGTCCTTCGCCCCCTCGGGGGCCCTTGATTTCCGGTCGGCGGCGGCGCTGACACCTGTCCTGTCGCGCCCAGGCGCCGCCGCCGTCCGGAAGCTCACAACTCCATTTTCAACAAACTGTTGACGTTCTGTTCCGGGCCTCCTTACGCTCCAGGAACCGCCGAACAGTCAGCGGTGCAGCTCCAGTACGGAAGGTCACGATGTCGAAGCGCGTGCTTACGACCGAGTCCGGCGCCCCCGTCGCCGACAACCAGAACTCCGCCACCGCCGGCGTCGGTGGCCCCATCCTGCTTCAGGACCAGCACCTCCTGGAGAAGCTCGCGCGCTTCAACCGTGAGCGCATCCCGGAGCGTGTGGTGCACGCCCGCGGCTCCGGCGCGTACGGCTACTTCGAGGTGACCGACGACGTCACCGGCTTCACCAAGGCCAACTTCCTCGGCGAGGTGGGCAAGCGGACCGAGACGTTCATCCGCTTCTCCACCGTGGCCGACTCGCTGGGCGGCGCCGACGCGGTCCGCGACCCCCGCGGCTTCGCGCTGAAGTTCTACACCGAAGAGGGCAACTACGACCTCGTCGGCAACAACACCCCGGTGTTCTTCATCAAGGACCCGATCAAGTTCCCCGACTTCATCCACTCCCAGAAGCGCGACCCCTTCACGGGCAAGCAGGAGCCGGACAACGTCTGGGACTTCTGGGCGCACGCCCCCGAGGCGACCCACCAGGTCACCTGGCTCATGGGCGACCGCGGCATCCCGGCCTCCTACCGCCACATGAACGGCTACGGCTCCCACACCTACCAGTGGACCAACGCCCAGGGTGAGGCCTTCTTCGTCAAGTACCACTTCAAGACGAACCAGGGTGTCCGCTCGCTCTCCGCCGAGCAGGCCGCCGAGACGGTCGGCAAGGACGCCAACAGCCACCAGACGGACCTGCTGCAGGCCATCGAGCGCGGTGTGAACCCGTCCTGGACGCTGTACGTGCAGATCATGCCGGTCGCCGAGGCCGCGGACTACCGCTTCAACCCGTTCGACCTCACCAAGGTGTGGCCGCACAGCGACTACCCGCTGCAGCGCGTGGGCCGCCTGGTCCTCGACCGCAACCCGGACAACGTCTTCGCCGAGGTCGAGCAGGCCGCCTTCTCCCCGAACAACTTCGTTCCGGGCATCGGCCCCTCGCCCGACAAGATGCTCCAGGGCCGCCTGTTCGCCTACGCGGACGCGCACCGCTACCGCCTGGGCGTCAACCACACCCAGCTCCCGGTCAACGCCCCGAAGGCGACCGAGGCGGACAACTACGGCCGCGACGGCCTGATGGCGACCCGCTACGGCCGGCGCACCGACAAGAACTACGAGCCCAACTCGTACTCGGGTCCCGCGCAGACCGACGCCGCCCTGTCGGCCCCGCTCGCCATCCACGGCTGGACGGGCACGCACGAGGCTCCGCTCCACAACAAGGACGACGACTTCTTCCAGGCGGGCGAGCTCTACCGTCTGATGTCGGACGACGAGAAGTCCCGCCTGGTGGCGAACATCGCCGGCGGCCTTTCGCAGGTCACCCGCGACGACGTCATCGAGAAGAACCTGGCTCACTTCCACGCCGCCGACGCCGAGTACGGCAAGCGCGTCGAGGAGGCCGTCCGCGCCCTGCGCGAGGACTAGCAGCCGGTTCAACCCGTAGACCGTGCAAGGGAATTGACGGGAGGTCAACTTCCTTGCACCGTCCGATCCGCCGACCCGGATGAGGGGTGGTCGGCGGATATGGACAACCTGAGGATCGCGGCGGTTCGGCGATGCCAGTGCGGTGGTGAAGGTGTGAGCGCCCCCCTTCTTGACCTGAAGGAAGGGACCAGGCGCCCCCACCAATCGCCGCCGCCGCGATCCCGGCTTTCTCTCCTCCCCCGAAGACTCCGTCCGGCGGCGCGAACGTCCTGTCGCGCCGGCCTCGCTCCGCCGGACGGGTTCAACTCCCCAGCCAGGACGTCCGGTTCGGTTTACGGTCCCGAACCGAGCGTCCGATGATCAAGGCCCCGCCTGCTTGTCAGGTGGGGCCTTGATCTTTGTTCCGGAGCGGCCGAGGAGAACATCCGCGACGGGCAGGGAGAGGAGATCCGCCGACACCTCTCGGCGGGGCCGCCGGCAGTTCGGCGGCCGTCCCTGATCCAGGGGCGAGCCTCCCTGATCTCCGCCGGGGACGCGCCGGGGGCCGTGAAGTGGCGTCGTCGCCGGTGGATGCCCAGACGTGCGCCTAGGATCGCCTCGATGATTGAGACGATCGTGTTCGACACGGGCGAAACACTGGTACGCGACGACCGCTACTGGGCATCCTGGGCCGACTGGATCGGCGTGCCCAGGCACACCCTCTCCGTCCTCGTCGGGGCGGTCGTCACGCAAGGCCGCGACCCGGCGGACGCGCTGCGCATACTCAAGCCAGGCATGGACGTACGCGAGGCGCACCTGGCCAGAGCGGCCTCGGGCCGTGGCGAGTACCTCGACGAGACCGACCTGTACGACGACGTGCGGCCCGCGCTCGGGAGCCTTCGTAAGCTCGGCGTGCGCATGGTGATCGCCGGAAACGGGTCGGCCAGGGCGGGCGAGCTGCTGCGCGGTCTGGATCTGCCCGCCGATCTGGTCGTCACGTCCGAGGAATGGGGCGTCGCCAAGCCTCAGCCAGACTTCTTCGAGCGGGTGTTGGAGGCGTCCCAGGCCGGCCCGCACGAGACGGTGTACGTGGGCTCCCACCCCGCCAACGACGTGTTCCCCGCCAAGGCGGCCGGGTTGCGCGTCGCCCATCTGCGGCGCGGGCCGTGGGGGCACTGGTGGGCCGAGGACCCGGACGTCGTCGCGGCGGCGGACTGGCGGGTCGACTCCCTCACTCGTCTGGCGGCCCTCGTGTCCGACGAGGCATCGGATCCCCCTTCCCCCGCGCGTACGGGACTGCACAGCGTCCCCGACTGACCACCCGGGGTCCCGGGGCCCCGGGGCCTTCCCCGCCGCTGAGCGCGGGAAAGGCCCTGGGCCCGGACTGGCTCGGACCGGTCCGGACCGGCTCGGAGTCGTCCGGACTGGCTCGGACTGCATCCGGCGGTGTCCGAGAACGCCCGGGGCGGGCCGGGGCGGTCCGGGCCGGGCCGGGCCGGGGGCCGGGGTTGCCAGAGGGTGGGGCTGTCAGGGGTTGTTGAACGTCACCTCCGGGTTCGCGGCGGTCGGCCCCGCCAGGACCGCCCGCGTCCGGCCCCGCAGCTCCTGGTCGAAGAAGGCGCCGACGTACGTCCGCACGACGGGGACGGCCCGCCGCGCGGGCAGCGACGTCCGCTCCAGGCTGAAGTGCGCGGCGAGCACCGGCTCGTCCGAGAACGTCATGTGCTCGGCGCCGGCCACGGTCAGCCAGCGCTTCCAGCCGTCCAGGGCGGGCCACATCGCGTCCCACGTCCGGTCCTTGCCTCCGGGGCGGTGGGTCGCGTCGTCGGTGCCGAGCATCATGAACGGGCGTCCGCCGAGCCCTTCGGGCGGCAGCACGTCCCAGAACGCCCCGTCCATGTTCACCCCGGCACGGATGCGGTTGTCCCGCACCATCGCGGAAACCGCCGCGGCCCCGCCTATGGAGTGCCCCGCCATACCGATGCGGCTCGTGTCGATCGCCCGTGCGTGACGCCACGCCGCGTGCGGGCCGGTCAGCCGGTCCAGGAGGAACGACACGTCGGCGGCGCGCGTCTCGGTGACCCGGCTCCCCGGGGTGCCGTTCTCCATCGCCGTGCAGGCCACGCAGGTCAGCAGCCGGCCGCCCGGGAAGCTCGTGCCGACCGACTCGTAGGCGTGGTCCACGGATGCGACGACATACCCACGGCTCGCGAGCTCTTCGGCGAGGGTGGTGAGGGAGTAGCGCGGGGCGCCGAAGCCGGGCGACAGCACGATCAGGGGGTGCCTGCCCCGCGCGGGCCGCACACCGGCGCGGGCGTGGGTCGTGGTGGCCTCGATGTCGCCCACCCGCGCCGGGTCCACACCGAGCCGGCGCAGGAGAACCGGAGCCTCGGCCTGCGTGGTGTACGCGACGGGGCGGCCGGTGCCGGAGCGGACAGCCGGGTAGGTGAGGGTGACCATCAGCTCGCGGTCCTGGCTCGGCACCCAGGGGTCGCGGCGGGCGTGGTCGACGAGGTGCAGGGTGTCACTGCCGAGCGCGAACGGGCCGGTGGGGCGCGGGAGTTCAATCCTTGTGGCGGCGTCGGACGTACCGGCCGACGTCATGGACGTACCGGCCGACGTCATGGACGTACCGGCCGACGTCATGGACGTACCGGCGGTGGCGACGGGCGCCGAGGCGGAGAGGTGAGGCGCGGCCTGCGCGGCGGTGGCGGTGCCCAGCGGGGCGGCCAGGACCAAGGAAAGGGCGCCGGCTGCGGCCGCCCGGGAGAGGGGACTCATGATCGACACGCTAGGCGCGCCGCACCCCCGCCCGCGTCCGCCTCGGGTCGGGCGAAGAAGGCGCTGGGATGCGACTGCGGACGCACGGATTTTCGCCTCGGGTATGACGACGCGACGGGCCCGTTCCGTTCCGGGCAGCGCGTCCAGGACACGGGTGGGGCGGCCGGCACTGCCCTGAGGTTCACCCGGACGGGCAGCCGCGTGACGCCCGAAGGGCCCCGCACGAGCAGCGGGGTCCCGTTCGCGGCTGCGGCACCCGTACGGGCCCCGCTGGGCCGTAGGCCCGGGAGTGCGCAGCCGAGGTGCGGCGCGGGACATCGAATGCCGAGCCGCGCCCGCACCCCGCGCGGCACTCGCCGCAGCACCCGCCGCAGTCGCGAGCGCTCCGGATACGCCCCCGGCCCGGGCCGCGGCTGCGGTCCGGGCCGGGGCTCTCCCCAGGGGCGGAGACTAGAGCTTGTCCATGCGGGTGTACGGGCTGACGATTCGGGCCTGGCGGGAGCCGAAGTCGACGAGCATTGCGACGCCGTCCTCGACCCCGATGATGGTGCCCAGGCCGAACTGGTCGTGTGTGACCCGGTCTCCCAGGATGAAGTGCTTGGCCGCCGGGGCGTCCGGGGCTTTGAAGGGGCTGGTGGGCAGGTGGCGCCGGGGCGCGGATGGCTTCGTCATCGTCATCCCAGTATGCGCCGCCGAGGGGCCCGAAGGGCAGGCCCGCCGGGTGACGATGGGGAATCGATCCAGTCCTGGCACCGACCGCAACGCGTCCAGGTGCGAAAAACGTCACGAATTGACACGCAACTGTGAGGTTGCCACCGTGGACCGTGGACACGGAGACAGGCTGCCGCGTACGCCCGGCACGCGGACACGCGGGCACGGACGACACGGGCACGGGCGACACGGGCGACACGGGCACGGGCGACACGGGCACGGGCGACACGGGCGACACGGAGGCAGAGGTGTGCGTGGACGACGTCTTCCGGGCGCTGGCCGACGCCAGTCGGCGCCGCCTGCTCGACCGGCTCAGGGCCCGCGACCCGCAGACGCTGCGGGAGCTGTGCGAGGGGCTCGCGATGTCGCGGCAGGCGGTGAGCAAGCACCTCGCGGTGCTTGAGGCGGCCGGCCTCGTCGCATCGGAGCGGCGCGGCCGGGAGAAGCTCCATCGCCTCGATCCGGGGCCGATCCAGGACCTGTCCGACCGCTGGATCGGCAAGTACGGGCGCGACCGGCTCACCCCGCCCGGCCGTCGGGATCCGCTACCGAACCTTGAGGAGGAAGTCGCTGTGGACAGGCCCGAGTTCACGTACGCCATCTATATTCAGGCCACCCCCGAGCGGCTCTACGCGGCCCTGACCGACGCCGAGTTCGCCCAGCGGTACTTCGGCGGCTGGGGGCCCATGTCGGTGTGGCGGGTGGGCTCGCCGGTGCTGTGGAAGATGGGCCCGGAGGGAGGGTACGAGGATCTCGACCAGACCGTGCTCGACGCGGAGCCGGGCCGGCGGCTCGCGTACACCTGGCACCGGCTTCTCCCGATGCACCGTCAGCTCTTCGACAGCGAGGAGGAGTTCGAGCGGGCGCGCGCCGAGCAGTCCCGGGTCGCCTTCGACATCCGGCCGGCCGAGCCGGCCTCCCTCGGTGTGAAACTGACGCTCACGCACGACGGGTTCGACTCCCCGGACAGCGAGATGCTCGAGGGCGTCAGCGGCGGCTGGGTGATGATCCTCTCCACCCTCAAGACGCTCCTCGAGCGGGAGGACGACGGCACGGCCCCCTAGCCCGGCGGCGTCATGCGTCCGGCCCCCGCTCCCCAGTGCGGGGGAACGGGGGCCGGACCGTTTCGTGCGGCTCCGCGGCCCCCGGCTCGACGGCCGGGACCCGGGAAACCGTGGTGGCTCCAGGAAGCCGTGGCTCCACGGGCCACGGCTCGAAAAGCCATGGCCCAGGAACCCTGGGTCAGGAAGCCGTCAGCGGGCGGATCGCCGTCGGGGCGTGGCCCGGCTCGGTGGCGAGCTCTTCGAACTCCTTGACCGCGCTGATGTCGGACGTGGGGCTCATCGAGATGTTCGTGATCCGCTCCAGGATCGCCTCGACGACGACCGGAACGCGGAACTCGGCGGCCAGCTTCTTGGCCTCCTCGAACGCGGGCAGCAGCTGGTCCGGCTCGGTGACGCGGATCGCCTTGCAGCCCAGGCCCTCGACGACCTTGACGTGGTCGACGCCGTAGACGCCCAGCTCCGGGGAGTTGATGTTCTCGAACTCCAGGTTGACCTGGAAGTTGATGTCCAGACCGATCTGCGCCTGACGGATCAGGCCCAGGTAGGCGTTGTTCACGAGCACGTGAACGTACGGGATCTTGTGCTGCGCGCCGACCGCCAGCTCCTCCAGCATGAACTGGAAGTCGTAGTCGCCGGACAGGGCGACGACCGGGACCTCGGGGTCGGCGGTGGCGGCACCGAGCGCGGCCGGGATGGTCCAGCCCAGCGGGCCGGCCTGGCCGCAGTTGATCCAGTGACGCGGCTTGTAGACGTGCAGCATCTGCGCGCCGGCGATCTGGGAGAGGCCGATGGTGGTGACGTAACGCGTCTCCGGGCCGAAGGCCTTGTTCATCTCCTCGTAGACCCGCTGCGGCTTCATCGGCACGTTGTCGAAGTGCGTACGGCGCTGCAGCGTGGACTTGCGCTCCAGGTGCGAGGCGACCCATGCCGAGCGGTCGGGCAGCTTGCCCGCGGCCTTCAGCTCCTTGGCGACCTCGACGAAGAGCTCCAGGGCGGCCTTGGCGTCGGACGCGATGCCGTAGTCCGGGGCGAAGATCTTGCCGATCTGGGTGGGCTCGATGTCGACGTGGACGAACTTGCGGCCCTGGGTGTAGACGTCGAGCTTGTAACCGGTGTGACGGTTGGCCCAGCGGTTGCCGATGCCGAGGACGAAGTCCGACTCCAGGAACGTCGCGTTGCCGTAGCGGTGCGAGGTCTGCTGGCCGACCATGCCGGCGTTCAGCTCGTGGTCGTCCGGGATGGTGCCCCAGCCCATGAGCGTCGGGACGACGGGGGTGTTGGTGATCTCGGCGAACTCGACCAGGAGGTCGGAGGCGTCCGCGTTGATGATGCCGCCACCGGCGACGATCAGCGGGCGCTCGGACTCCAGGAGGAAGGTGATGGCCTTCTCGATCTGGGCCCGGCTCGCGGTCGGCTTGTAGACCGGCAGCGGCTGGTAGGTCTCCGGGTCGAAGTCGATCTCGGTGAGCTGGACGTCGATCGGCAGGTCGATGAGGACCGGGCCGGGACGGCCGGAGCGCATCAGGTGGAAGGCCTGCTGGAAGACGCCGGGGACCTGGGCGGCCTCCAGGACGGTCGTCGCGGCCTTGGTGACCGGCTTGGCGATCGAGGCGATGTCGACCGCCTGGAAGTCCTCCTTGTGGATCACCGCGACCGGGGCCTGGCCGGTGATGCACAGGATCGGGATCGAGTCGCCGATCGCGGAGTAGAGCCCCGTGATCATGTCGGTGCCGGCGGGGCCCGACGTGCCGATGCAGACACCGATGTTGCCCGGGTTGGCGCGGGTGTAGCCCTCCGCCATGTGGGAGGCGCCTTCGACGTGGCGGGCGAGCGTGTGGTCGATGCCACCGCCCTCCTTGAGCGCCCGGTAGAAGGGGTTGATCGCCGCGCCCGGCACGCCGAAGGCATGGCTGACGCCTTCGAGCTTGAGGATCTCAACTGCCGCTCGGGCAGCGGTCATACGAGGCATGGGGTGCTCCTGCTTCGGCTGGCGGAGTGGGCTCAGGCGCGCCGCCTGGCCGCGCCGCCTTCGAGCCTGTTTCCGTAATGCGGAAGTATCATTCTGCTATGTGGAAGCAATGTAGGACGGCTTCGCCAGCGCGTCAAGGGAGGACCGGGATGCGCGAATGCGCCACGCGGCGGTCGCCGTTGGTGGACCATGGACCGCGGAGCCCCCGCGACGGCGACCGGGGGCTCGTCCGGCACAGGGAGCGCGCACCCCCGCGGGGGTGCGCCGGAGGGAAGGTGGGGGCACATGAGCGGTGACGGGTTACCTGTACGCCGGCCGCACGCCCCCATGAAGACGGGGAGCCGATGAGCAGCGAGGGCGTACCCGTGCGCTGCCCCGGCTGCGGCCGGGACCACGTCTATGTGCCGCCGGCCTACCCCTGCGCCTGCGGCGCCCCGCTCGCGCCGCCCATCCAGCGCGGCGCCCCGGTCTCCCCGATCACCCACCGAACCTGGACCGACACCTGGGTCACCGTCCGATGCCGAGCCTGTGACCTGCAAAGTCAGTGGCCCCAGCCGGAGCTCGGCTGTTCCTGCGGAACGATCCTGCGGGTGCCGGTGCGCCCCGTGACAGCACCGCCCGCGTCGACACGACTGACGCCTCCTCCGCCCGCGGCCGCGCCCCGGCCGGCCGGTGCGCGGGTCCGCCGGCCGTTCCGGCCGCGGACGATCCGCACCGCGCGGGACACGGTGACCGCGGCCGCGCTCTACCTCGCCTGGCTGGGTTTCCGCGATCTGTACCGTGCCGACCCGCCCCCCGCATCCGGCATCGACCTGCGCGGCCGGGGCCTGGTGGCCCGGGTGGATCCGACGACCCGGGCCGCCTCACTGCGGGCGGTCGAGTGCCTGTGGCTGCACGCGATGACCGCGGAGGCCTATGGCGTCCACTTCTCGCTCGCCGGATACACGCGGGACGCCCTCGAATGCGCCGACGCCCTGAGCGTCCCGCTGTTCGTGGTCGACCTGACCGGGACGCCCCAGCCGGTCAACGAAGCCGCCCGAAAGCTGGTGGCGGCCGGCGCCTGAGGCCGCCCCCGCCGGCCGGGTACGCGTGCGCCGCCGGCGTGCACCGGAAAGGCGCGGTGTGCGTACGTGCCGCGCGGTGTGCGTACGTTTCGGACGAGCGCGGTGTGCGTACGTTTCGGACGAGCGCGGTGTGCGTACGTTGCCGCAGGCGCGGCGTGCGACGGGCGGACTGTGCGGACGGGCGTGCGTGCCGTGCGGACGGGCGGCCTCCCGTGCGGACGGGCGTACCGGACGACTCAGGCCCCGTACGCCTCGCGCAGCTCCACCTTGCGCACCTTGCCGCTCACCGTCATCGGGAAGGCGGAGAGAATCCGCAGGTGGCGGGGGATCTTGTAGTGGGCAAGCCGATCCCGGCAGTACGCGGTCACCTCCTCCAGCGTGGGCGGGTCCGCCGGGTCGCGCGGGATGACGCAGGCCAGGATCTCCTCCCCGTAACGCTCGTCCGGGACGCCGATCACCTGGACGTCGGCGACCTTGGGATGTCCGTACAGGAACTCCTCGATCTCGCGCGGATACACGTTCTCGCCACCGCGGATGATCATGTCCTTGATCCGGCCGACGATCTCCACGTACCCGTCCTCGCGCATCACCGCCAGGTCACCCGTGTGCATCCAGCGCCCCGCGTCGACGGCCTGGGCGCTCTGCTCGGGCTCGTCCCAGTAGCCGAGCATCACGCTGTAGCCCCGGGTGCGCAGCTCGCCCGGCTCGCCGCGCGGGACGGTGACGGCGGTGGCCGGGTCGACGATCTTCACCTCGACGTGGGGCATGACCCGGCCGACCGTGCCGGTGCGCCGCTCCAGGTCGTCGTCGGTCCGGGTCTGGGTGGAGACCGGGGAGGTCTCGGTCATGCCGTAGCAGATGGACACCTCGGCCATATGCATTTCGGCCGCCACGCGCTTCATCACCTCCGCCGGGCACGGCGAGCCCGCCATGATCCCGGTGCGCAGCGAGGAGAGGTCGTACGCGGCGAAGCCGGGCAGGTTCAGCTCCGCGATGAACATGGTGGGGACGCCGTACAGCGAGGTGCAGCGCTCGGCCTCGACGGCGCGCAGGGTCGCCTCCGGCTCGAAGGTGGCCGCCGGGATCACGATGCATGCGCCGTGCGAGGTGGCTGCGAGGTTGGCCATCACCATGCCGAAGCAGTGGTAGAACGGCACCGGCACACAAATCCGGTCGGCCGGCGTGTAGGCCAACAACTCCCCCACGAAGTAACCGTTGTTGAGGACATTGTGGTGGGAGAGGGTGGCGCCCTTCGGGAAGCCCGTCGTGCCCGAGGTGTACTGAATGTTGACAGCGTCGTCACACGACAACTGCGCCTGGCGGTAGGCCAGTTCATCGGTGGTGACGTCGGCGCCGCGCGCCATCAGGGCATCCCACCCCGCGTCGCCGATGAAGACGGTGCGCAGCAACGCCGGGCAGCCGCCGCGCACTTGCTCCACCATCGCCCGGTAGTCGCTCGTCTTGTGGGCCAGCGAGGAGAACAGAACCGAAACCCCGGCCTGCTTCAGTACGTACTCCAACTCGTGGACGCGATAAGCCGGGTTGATGTTGACCAGCACCGCACCGATCCGCGCCGTCGCGTACTGGACCATCACCCACTCGGGACAGTTCACCGCCCAGATCCCGACCCGGTCGCCCTTGGCAACGCCCACGGCGAGCAGCGCACACGCCAACTGATCCACTTCCTGGCCGAATTGGGCGTAGGTCCAGCGTCGTCCCGACACCTGGTCGACCAGCACCTCGCGCTCCGGATGCGCCCGCACCGTACGGTCCAGGTTGCCGCCGATCGTGTCGCCGAGCAGGGCGGTGTCACTCACCCCATGGGCGTACGAGTCCGTCACCATCGCAACGCGCCTCACTTCCTCAACCGAGGCCACCAGCATGCCCCGACCGCCCGTGACCTGCCTACCCTCACGCACGGGGAAGATCGACTCGGCGCGCCCCACGTCCAGGGGCGCGCCCCACGTCCACGGGCGGCCCGGCCGGTGGCTGCGCCGGCCGGTGGGCGGCACCGTCCAGTAGGACGCTGCACCCGGTGGGCCGCACCAGCCGGTGGGCCGCCCCAGCCAGTGGGCCGCACCAACCGGATGACCGCGCCGACCCGTGGGTCAGTTGATCTCCCGGTCGAGCCCGGACCAGTACGGCTCGCGCAGCTTGAACTTCTGGATCTTGCCGGTGGCCGTACGCGGAATGGCCTCGCGGAACTCGACGCTGGTCGGCGCCTTGTAGCGGGCCACCCGCTCCTTGCAGTACGCGATGATGTCGGCCTCCGTCACGGCAGCGCCCTCCACCAGGACCACAAGCGCCTTGATCGTCTCGCCCCACTTCTCGTGCGGCACACCGATCACGGCCACCTCGGCGACGTCGGGATGGCTGAAAATTGTGTCCTCCACCTCGATCGACGACACGTTCTCGCCACCGGTGATGATCACGTCCTTCTTGCGGTCGGAGATCGTCAGACAGCCGTCACTCTCGTCGATCGTGCCACCGTCGCCGGTGTGGAACCAGCCGTCCTCCAAGGCGGCGGCGCTTTCCTCCGGCTTCTCCCAGTAGCCGTCGAGTACGACGTTGGAACGGGCGAGCACCTCGCCCGAGCCGGACACCTTCAGCTTCACGCCCAGCGCGGGCACACCGGCCCGCGACAGCCTGTGCGCCCGCTCCTCGGGCGAGAGCGCCTCGTCGGCCGGCCGGATCCGGTTCATGGTGAGCAGCGGGGAGGTCTCGGTCAGCCCGTAGATCTGGAGGAACTCCCAGCCCAGCTCCTCCTCCATCCGCTGGATCATCCTGCTGGGCGGCGGCGCCCCGGCGCAGACGACCCGCACACGGTCACGGCCGGGAATCTCACCCGGCCATGATGCCGCCGCATCGAGCACCGCGTTCCACACCGCCGGGGCGCCGCACATCAGCGTGACGCCGTGCTCCTCCACCCGGCGCAGGATCTCGGGCCCGTCGACCTTGCGCAGCACGACCTGTTTCACTCCGAGCCCGGCCATCACATAGGGCATGCCCCAGCCGTTGCAGTGGAACATCGGCAAGGTGTGCATGTAGACGTCGCGCTCCCAGGCCCGGGTGTGCAGTCCGAACGTCAGGCCATTGACCCAGATGTTGCGGTGGGTGAGCTGAACTCCCTTGGGACGCGCGGTCGTTCCCGAGGTGTAGTTGATGGTGGCCGTCGCGTCCTCGTCCGGGTTCGACCACGGGCGCGGCTCAGCGCCGAAGCGCATGAGAGCGCTCTCAGTCGATTCGCCCAGCACGAAGCGGTGACGCGCCGTGACGCCTGAGAGCGCTCCATCCACCTCGGGGTCGACGAGCAGAACCGATGCGCCGCTCTGCCGCACGACGTACTCCACCTCCTCCGGCTTGAGGCGGAAGTTGACCGGCACGCAGATCCGTCCGCTCATCGGCACCGCGAAGAGCAGCTCCAGCATGCGCGCCGAGTTGTGGCTGACCACCGCGATCCGCTCGCCCTCGCCGACGCCTAGCGCGTCGAACCCCGCCTGCCAGGCGCGCACCCGCTCGGCGAAACGGCCATAGGTCAGCCCGGTCACCGGCGGGCCCGGCTGGTCCGGCTCGTCGACAACGCCGGTACTGGAGGCGAATCCCAGCTCCGCCCGGTCGAGGAAGTCCGAGACCGTCATCGGTGTCCGCATCGCTCTTCTCCCCTGTCCGCAAGATCCACAGCATGTGTCGGGGGAAGTCTGGTACCTGCCGACGCTTTCAGCGGCCGAAATGACGAATTGCCCTGCTCAGACCGGCGAGCGGGGCGTCTGTACGGCGTCGGCGCGCGGCGGGGCGGCGCGGCGCGGGCCGGGGCGGGGCGGCGGGAGAGGGGGCAGGGGGACGGGCCGGCGGGCGAGGAGTTCGGAGGCGCGGGCTCGGAGGCGCGGGCTCGGAGGCGAACCTCAGCCGTCGAGTGCGAGGAGGGCCGCCTCCGACTCGGGGTCGTCGGGAAGGTAGGCCAGGAAGTGGTGGCCGGGTTCGTCGACCGCGGCGAGCTTGACGGAGCGCAGACGCAACTCACCCGCCGCGGGATGCAGAAACCGCTTCACGGCCGGGCGGAACTCCGCGGTCTCCCGCTCCGCGAGCCAGCGCGCGACGTACGCGTCCTCCTTGATCGCCGCGATGATCTCGGCATACCTCGGATCGTGGGGCCGGCGGGCGGCCCGCGCCCTGAACTGCCCGAACAGCGTGCGGGCTTCGGGCTCCCAGTCGGCGAGCAGCGTTCGGCACGGCGGCCAGCGAAACACCAGCCAGAGCATGTTGCGGCGCTTGGGCGGCAACCGGGCGAGGTCGGTCACGAGCGCCGCGTACGCGCTGTTCCACGCCAGCAGATCCCAGTGCGGGTCGACGACCATCGCCGGGTGCGGAAGCAGCGCGTCGACCAGGGATCGCAGATTCGGCGAGACCCAGCTGGCCTGCGCGACGGGCGGCGGTGCGGCATCCTCCGCGAACGACAACACGTGGGCGGTCTCCGCCGGACCCAGCCGAAGGGCGCGGGCGACGGCTCGCAGCACCTGCTCCGAGGTACGCACCCGGCCCTGTTCGAGCCACGCGTACCAGGAGGCACTGATGCCCGCGGCCTCGGCGACCTCCGCGCGGCGCAGACCCGGGGTGCGCCGGCGCGGGGTGACGGGCAATCCCACCTCGCCCGGCGCCAGGCGCTCGCGACGCGAGCGGAGGAACGCGCCGAGTTCCACGCGGGGGTCGGGTGAGTCCGCCACGGTGTGTCGACCTGCCTCGTGTCGTGCGTATGTCACGGCTCAGTGATGGTGCTCGGTGCCAGTCGTGGTGATCAGCGTCAGTGATCGCGATCGCGCTGTCAGCGATGGCGATCGGTGTAATCAGCGATCGTGATCACGTCGTCAGCGATGGCGATCGGTGTCAGCGATCGTGAGTGTGTTGTCAGCGATGTTGATCGTGTTGTCAGCGGTGGTGATAGGTGTCAGTGATGGTAATCGGCTGAGCGGACACGGGCCCGGCTTCCCCTGCTGAGCTGGGGACATGACCTTTTCACCGCCCCGTCGAAGGCTGCTGTGCGCCGCCGGGTTCGTCAGCAATTTTGACCGCTTCTCCATCGCTCCGATGTTGGTGCTCATCGGGGCGAGCCTGGACGTGCCGCTCGGCACGGCCGCGCTCGCCGCGAGTGCGTACACGCTCGGTTACGGTCTCGCGCAGCCCGCCTGGGGCATGGCGAGTGACCGCTTCGGCCGGGTGCGGGTGATGCGCCTGTCGCTCGCGGCAGCCGCGCTGGGAGCGCTCTCATCGGCGGCGGCGCCGGGCGCTGCGTCGCTCGTCGTGGCGCGGGGACTGACCGGGGCCTGTTTCGCGGCCGCCATCGCGGGCTCCTTGACGTATGTGGGTGACACGGTCGCACCGGCCGAACGACAGGGCGCGCTCAGCTCGTTGATGTCGGCGTTCGCGCTGGGCACCGCGCTGGCCACCGTCGTCGCCGGTGTACTGGCGCACTGGGTGAGCTGGCGTGTGGTGTTCGCGCTCCCGGGACTGCTCGCCGCGTATCTCGTCCTGGCCCTGCGCCGTCTGCCCGAGCCCGCGCTCGCCCCGCGCAAGGTCGGCGCGCTGCACACCGTCGTACGCTCGCGCTGGCAGTGGTACGTGATGGGCGTGGCCGCGCTCGAAGGCGGCGTACTGCTGGGCTGCTTCACCTATCTGCCGCCCGCGCTGGAGTCGCTGGGCGCGGCTCCGGCGGCCGCGGGAGCGGTGGCGGCGCTGTACGGGGTGGCCGCGATGGGCGGCGCCCAAGTGGTGCGGGGGCCGGCCCGACGGCTCGGACCGGTCGCGCTGATCGTGATGGGGGGCGCCCAGGTGACACTCGCCTACGCGGTGGCCGCGGCGCACCCGTCCCTGCTGACGCTCGGCCTGAGCGCGGTGCTGCTCGGCGGCGGATGGGCGTTCCTGCACTCGACGGTGCAGGCATGGGCGACGTTGCTGGTGCCCGAGGCCCGGGCGAGCGGGATCGCCCTGTTCGGGGTCGCTCTGTACCTGGGCAGCGCCCTGGGCACGGAGTTAGCCTCTGGACCCGCTCAACGCGGCGCGTTCCAGGGCCTGTTCGGGGTGGCGGCCATCCTCGCCGTCCCCCTGACGGCACTGGCGGCGTACGGCCGAAGCCGGTACGGGCGTGACGGCGGGACCGAGAACGGGAGCGAGAGGGGGAGCGGGGGCGCCTGTGGGTCCAGGGACGGGCGTCCGCCGCGCCGAGAGCGCTCTCGGCGGGCGGCGGACCCCAGGCCGTCCGACCCCCGTACGGACGGCCCTGCCCGGCAACGCTGACCGGCCGACCCTCATCCGCTGACGCCGACCTGCTCACGCCATTCGCCGACGGCGACCTGCCGACACCATCCGCAGACGCCGCCCCTTCCACGCCACCGCAGACGCCGATGACGCCGGCCCGCCGAACCTCGCGGCTACTTGTCGGCGGTCAGCGTGCCGGCCGCGCCCCAACTGTCCTTGGGGACCTCGTGGATCCACACCTGAACGGTCTCGGCCGGGATCTTGTACGCGTCGACGAACGCGTCCGTGACGCGCTTGACCAGTTCGCGCTTCTGCTCGACGTCGCGGGGACCCTGCTGGATGGTGACGATGGGCATGACCGACTCCTCTGTCAGCGGCGGCTTCCCGGTCTTTCCGGGCCGCTCACCGGCGTGACCTCAGTCCATCGGATCCGTACCGCCCGACCAAGAGGCAGAGGGCGACCGCAGCGATCAGCTTTCGTGATCGCCGCTGGTCAACGGCGCCGGATCGGCTGAACACGCTCTCACGAGCAGGTCGACGGCGGGCGGGGTGCGGCCGGCGCCGATCACGAGGGCGGTGGGCAGGGAAAGGCCCGGAGCGCGCACCGGCCGGAAGGCGACGCGGGGAGTGTGCAGCGCGCGGGCGTGGGCGGCGTACACCACGGTCCACAGCGAGCCGGTCCCGATGGCGGCCAGGGTGTTCTGGAGCGAGCCGCCGACGGGCCCCGGGGCCGGCTCGAACCCTGCGGCGTGACAGGCGCCCACGACCAGGTCGACGAGGGCGGGGTTGGAACGGCGGTCGGTGATGCCCAGGGGAAGGGCAGCCAGATCTGAGAGCGCTATCTCCTCATGGCGGGCGAGCGGATGCGCGGCGGGCAGCGCCACGACAAGGGGGTCCTGCCACAGGGGCACGACGCGCAGGCCCGGGGCGGGCTCGGGGGCGCGTACGAATGCGGCGTCGAGCCGGCCGTCGGCGACCTGGGCCAGGCGCTCGCGCGCGGGCGCCGAGGTCAGCTCGACGGCGGTATCGGGGGCGAGCCCGGCGAAGACGTCGAGCACCCGGTCGAGGTGATCGCCGAGCCCGTTGCTGGTGCCGAGCCGCAGGGTGCCACGCTCACGAACGGCGGCCCTGGCACGCTCGGCGGCGGCCAGCACCTCGCGCGCCTCGGGCAGCAACCGCTCTCCGGCCGCGGTGAGCCGTACGTGCCGCGGCGACCTGTCGAACAGGTCACGCCCCAACTCCCTTTCCAGTCGCCGCACTTGCTGACTCACCGCCGACTGGACGATGTGCAGCCGCTCTGCGGCCCGCCCGAAGTGGAGCTCCTCGGCGACGGTGACGAAGTAGCTGAGCTGCCGCAATTCCATGCGGCCGACTGTACCGAGAGCGCTCTCAGCTCCCGCTGCGGAAGGGACCGGGCCCCGCCGGCGCGGAAGGAACCGGGACGGCCCGCGCGGTGGCCGCCCCCACCCCGCACTCGAAAGGCGCCCCCCTGAGCTCGCTTCCGGGCGGGCCGGAGTGGTCAACGCCCTGGGCTCAGGGGCGCGGGTGGGGTTGAATGACGGGCATGGTGTCCACCGATCGCTACCTCGCCTTCGCCGCGATGTCCCTCCTTGTGATCGCGATCCCAGGGCCGAGCGTGCTGTTCGTGATCGGCCGGGCCCTCGCGCACGGCCGGCGCACCGCGCTCGCGACGGTCCTCGGCAACGTCCTCGGCTCCTATGTGCTGGTGTGCGCGGTGGCGCTGGGGATCGGCGCGCTGGTGGAGCGTTCGGCGTCGGTGTTCATGGCGGTGAAGCTGGCGGGCGCCGCGTATCTCGTACTCCTCGGGGTGCAGGCCTATCGGCACCGCAAGAACATGCGGCTCGGGGTCGCGTCCATCGGGGAGGCGGCGGCCGCGGCCCGGCCGGCCCACGGCGACCTGCGGACCGTCGCGGACGGCGTCCTGGTCGGCGTCACCAACCCCAAGGGCATCGTGTTCTTCGCCGCGGTGCTGCCGCAGTTCGTGGACCACACGGCCGGGCATCTGCCGTCGCAGATGCTGCTGCTCGGGCTGATCCCCATCACGATCGGGCTGATCACCGACACCCTGTGGGGCCTGGGAGCCGCTGCGGCCCGCGGCTGGTTCGCGCGCTCCGAACGACGTCTCTCGCTGATCGGCGGCGCGGGCGGCTTCGCGATGATCGGGCTCGGCGTGACGGTGGCGGCGACGGGCCGCGCCGACTGAACCCGGACGCGCTCGACACCCGGTGGGATGAAGCCGTGGCGCGGCTCCCCTTCCGCACCACCACCTTCCGCCCTCCCGCGCCCCCGCGCCGACCTGCAACAGGAACGCGTCAAAAACGGGGGCAGCCGGGTCAATACCGCGTCACCGCGGGAGACCGGGGTGGTGCCATGGGCATAACGTCAGACGCACGGGCGCATGACGCGTACGGCATCCGCACTCCCCCACCGGAGGACACCATGGACAGCCCCACCATCGAGGACGCCGATCCCGAGGAACGCCCTCCGGCAGGACCGCTGTACGTACCGGTTCGGCTCGGTTCTGCCGGAGGACATCAACTACGTTTCCTGCGCGACGAGTTCGGTGCGCGCACCGCGGTCGGGTTCACGAGCCGGGACCGCTTGGCGGCCGTGCTGGGCGGCGACCAGAGGTGGATCCGGCTGGCGGAACCGGCGCTGAGAGCGCTTTCGGCGCCACTCGGCGTGACGCGTTTGACGGTCGACCCAGTCCTCACGCGGCCGGTCCCGCACAGCCGACAGAGCCAGACCCCGCCCCTGTGCGCGCGCAGGGGCCATGCCTTGAGCGCCTAGCGGGGGGGCCGGGCGAGCCGAGAGCGCTCTCAGGTCACGGGCACCCCCAGCCGACCGACGCGCACCCGAACCTCGGAAGCGCTCTCAGGTGACCCGGCGGCAAAGCCAACGCAGACGCACCCAGACCACGGAAGCGCTCTCAGGTCACCCAGCGGCACGGACG
>NZ_JBEZKW010000010.1:0-116289 GCF_040651795.1 Streptomyces sp. NPDC048361 | reverse complement strand
GACGACGAACACGCACCCAAACCACGGGAACGCTCTCAAGTCACCCAGCGGCACGGACGACGAACACGCACCCAAACCACGGGAACGCTCTCAAGTCACCCAGCGGCACGGACGACGAACACGCACCCAAACCACGGGAACGCTCTCAAGTCGCCCAGCGGCACGGACGACGAACACGCACCCAAACCACGGGAACGCTCTCAGAAGTCGGCCAAGTCTCCGAACCGTACGTCGTACGAGGTGGCCGAGGTCATGTCGGCGAGCAGCCGCGCACCCTCCTCGGCGACCTCCGCGCGGCGCGCCCGCCCGAGCTCGCCGAACGGCTGGACGGTAAGGAGCGCGCCCCCGCCCTTCTGCTCGTCGATGCGCCAGATCCCGGCGAGGAACCCGTCGACGAGCAGCGTGCGATGCGCCTGATTGCCGCTCCAGCTACGGCCCTTGTACTCGGCCGGAACGATCCGGGTCCGGTCGGCGTGCGAGAGCAGCAGGTTGTCGAACTCCGGCAGGAGGCGTACCGGAGCCGGGGTGTCCTCGGGGGGCCGGGTGGCGTCCGGCAGGTCGAAGAGTTCGACGCCGTTCTCGTCCTGGAAGACCGCGAGGCGGGGCCGCAACCGGTCGAAGACGCCGGCGAGCCGCGTCAGACCCGACCAGGTCTGCATGTCCTTGACCGAGGCCGGCCCGAAGGCACCCAGATAGCGCAGTACGGTCTCGTCGGGTGCGGGCACGGGCCGGGCCGAGCGGCCGAGCCAGTGCTCGACCGTGGTGAGCGCGACCTGACCGCTGCTGCCCCACAGGCCGCGTGGCGTCACCTGAACCAACGGGAGTACGCAGCGGGCGGCGACGGAGAGCGCGAAGGGATCCGCGTCCGGCCACTCCGCCTGGAGCGCCACACGCAGTTCCTTCATGGTGTGCGGCCGGTCCTCGACCAGGGTGCGTACGACGTCGCCGAGGTGGTCCGTGTCGACGCCGGCCAACCCTTTGCGGAACGTGTTCAGCTCGCGGTTCCGCGCGGCCTGTACCAGGGGGCGCAGGGTGAGAGCGTCGTCCGCGGTGTGCGTGTGGATGGTGGACCGCATGGTGACGAGCCGCACGACCTCGCGCTTCTCCATCAGCTCTGAGAGCGCTTCCGGCCGGAACCCGGCGAGCCGCGACCAGAGGGCGAAGTAGGGCGGCTTGACGTTCTGGGCCTGGAGTCCGAGCAGGTGGGCGACGGCATCCCTGGGCGAGAGCGTGTCGCAGCGCCGCAGCAGGAGCTGACGGTCGAGGGTGGCACGGTTGAGCGCACGGCGCGACAGCACGGGGTGGGCGTGCCGGGGTGCGCGGGTACTGGGGCCCGCGCCCGGGTTGGGGCCGGGCCCCGTGTTGCGGCCGGGCCCCGTGCCGGTGCCGGTGTTCGAGGGCATGGCGCGCACGGTACTCCACGCCACGTGGGCCGCGGTTTTACAGGCCGACGCCTCCTCCCCGTCACCCTTGGAAGCGCTCTCACAACCGGCGGGTCAGTGCGTGTCGCATACCGCGGCGGACCTGGGAGCCCTCCGGCTCTTCCGAGGCCCGGCCCATGGGCCCAATGCCGCGGTCCGTACCCCCCGTAACCTCCCCCAACCCCACGCACGCACCCACCCAGCCACCCCCGCCCAGGGAGGTACGCCGACTGCCTCCCCGGCCCCAAGGCCATACCCCAAGTCCATACCCCAAGTCCATGCCCGCGCCATTTGAGGCGTATATCCTGCTCCGGGGGCATACGGACGAACGCGTCGGCCGCTCGCCGGGCCGGTCGCAGAGCGGGAGGTGAGTGGCCATGCCCGAGCGACGCGCCCGCCCCGCGCGACCATCGAAGCTGCATTCCTGGCGCAGGCAGTCCTCCGTCGAACCATCCCCTCCACCGGATCCGGCTTCGACCACCGACGTCCCCGGATCAGCGGCGGTCCCCGGCGGGCCCAGGCCGCCCGCCGACGCACCCGCGAGGGACAGCCGCGACAACGGTCAGGCCGGCGGTGGAGTGGGCAGCGTCGTCCAGTCGTCCCTGTACCGCGGCGGGCGGCACATCGCATCGCCGGGCACCCTCGCGGAGACATTCCGCCGACTGCGCGAGACGCCCGACGGCATGGCGTGGATCGGCCTGCAACGCCCTTCGGAGGCCGAACTCCTCTCCCTGGCAGGCGAGTTCGACCTGCACGAGCTCGCGGTGGAGGACGCGCTCGAAGCCCACCAGCGCCCGAAGCTGGAACGCTACGGCGACACTCTCTTCGTCGTGCTGCGCGCGGCGCGCTATCTCGACGCCCCGGAGGAGGTCGACTTCGGCGAGCTCCACGTCTTCGTCGGCCGGGACTTCCTCATCACGGTCCGTCACGGCGCCGCCCCGGACCTCTCCGCGGTCCGCCGCCGCATGGAGGAGGACCCCGAACTCCTCGCGCTGGGCCCGGAAGCGGTGCTGTACGCGATCCTCGACGCGGTGGTGGACGGGTACGCCCCCGTGGTCGCGGGCGTCCAGAACGACATCGACGAGATCGAGACGGAGGTCTTCCGCGGCGACCCGGAGGTGTCTCGGCGCATCTATGAACTCTCCCGCGAAATGGTCGAGTTCCAGCGCGCCACCCGCCCGCTGGTCGGCATGCTGCACGGTCTGATGGCCGGCTTCGCGAAGTACCGCACCGACGAGGAGCTCCAGCGCTACCTCCGCGACGTCGCCGACCACGTCACCCACATCAGCGAACGCGTCGACGGCTTCCGCCAGGCCCTCACCGACATCCTCACCGTGAACGCCACCCTGGTCACCCAGCAACAGAACGCGGAAATGCGGGCGTTGGCGGAGGCGGGGTTCGAGCAGAACGAGGAAATCAAGAAGATCTCGTCGTGGGCTGCCATTTTGTTTGCCCCCACGCTGGTGGGGACGATCTACGGCATGAACTTCGAGCGAATGCCCGAGCTGGAATGGGAGCTCGGGTATCCGTTCGCGATCCTGCTGATGGCGGCGGTGTGCGTGAGCCTGTACTTCGTCTTCAAGCGGCGGGACTGGCTGTAGGAGCCAACTCGGCGCGACTCACCCCCTCGCCTGCTCCTGCGCACCTGCCGTACGACGCGGTTCAGCCGAGCGGCTTCAGCCAACCGGCACCGAGTCGTCTCCTGCAAGGCCCTGTCGATAATCCCCGTGGACGCTTTTGACCGTCTTGGTGAGAGCGATGGCGGGTCCGAGCCACCCGGCACGCCTGGCCACCCTGCCCGGCGACGACGGGTCGGCCGGTCGGGAGTCACGTTCTGCCGCGCCTTCGACGGCGGCGTGCATGCCTGTCTGCGCGGCGTCGATGTTCCCGAGGCGAGAGTGGGCCGCGGGACCGGGTAACGTCTTTGTCATGTTCGTCGTGTTCTTCCAGACGCCGATTTACGAGTGAGCGGGCGGCGGTCCCCGCCGGCGTCCTTCGCCGTTGCCGCGCCCGTCCCCCACCGTCGGATCCGTAGATCACCTCACTTCACCACCGGGAGAACCCGTGACTGACAGCAAGAACATCAACAACCCCGTGGGCCAGGGCGGCGGCCACCGCAAGAAGCTCTCGCGGGCCGAGCGGCAGAACAACGGTCCGCACCGCAACCTCGACCGCCAGAACGCCGCCGACCAGAAGGCGGAGCTCGTGCGCAAGATGCGGGAGAAGGCGGCCGCAGCCAAGGATGCCGGGCAGGCGGGCGATGACACCGCCGCCGACACGGGCTCCGGCGCCGCGAAGAGCTGACCCTCCGCCCGCACCTGGGCGACACCCCCTGGAACCGCCAGTACCAGCGGCACCGGCCCGCTCCACCGGCCCGATGACATGATCGAGCTTTCGACGAGCGCCCGCATCACGTCCCTTCCGCCGGGACGGGAAACGCCGTGCCACGTGGCGGGTGTGCCGCTCGGACGGTACCTACGACAACGGCCAGAGAATTGATATCGAGATTTTCGCGGATCTTTCCGCGCGCACCCCGCGAAGCGACGGCGATACCCGCCCCGCCGCATCCGCGCCGCGGGATCCTGTGGGGCGCGGCCGGCCTGATGGGGCTCGGGTTCCTCGTTCTTCTTGAGGTCTTCGCGCGTCGCCACGGCATACCCGGGCCGATCAGCGCCCAGGTGCGCGAGGTCGTTTTCGCGCCCAAGCCGGGGCCGCTGTACGGCGGTCTGGCGTTGACGATGGTCGTGCTCACCTGGCGGCAGCGGTTCGTCGTGGCCGGCGCCGCCGTAGGGGTCGACATCGTTTTCGCGCTGGTGCGCTGGGCCGTCGGAGCCCAGGTCCCCGAGGGGCAGTACTTCGGCAACGGCGCCCTGTGGGCGATGCTCGGCTGCGCCGTCTTCGCCGTCGTGCGCCGCACCGGCCGCGAACGCGTCCTGCTCCTCAAGGGCGTCGGCCTCGGGCTGCTGCTCGTCACCGGGCGCAAGATCGGTGACACCTGGCTGCTCATCACCTCCAAGACCCGCCCCACCGTGCTCGACCCGTACGTCGCGACCGCCGATCACGCGCTCGGCAACCCCTCGTGGGCCGCGGGCCGGATGCTCAAGGCCATGGGTCCGTTCAGCGGCCATGTCGTGCATGTGGTCTACGCCCAGCTCGCGGTGGCCGCCGTGGTCGTCGCGCTCTACCAGTTGCGCAACGTGGCGGCCGAGCGCCGCTTCCCGCGCCACCATCTGGTGCGGACGTTTCTGGCGATCGGCCTCCTCGGGCCCGCCATCTACATGATCTTCCCGGTGGTCGGACCGGTCTTCGCCTACGGTCCCGGCACCTCCGGCACCGGCGGCGTCGAGTGGGCCGTGGCCAATCTGTGGCCGCACACCCCGCCACCCGTCGGCAGCCCGCACCCCGTGCCGTACGACGCGATCACGCCCCGCAACTGCATGCCCAGCCTGCATACGGCGTGGGCCACCGCGATCTTCATCCACACCCGGAAGGGGCCTCGACTCCTGCGGTTCGCCGGGGCGTTCTGGCTCGTGGCGACGCTCGGCGCGACGCTGGGCTTCGGGTACCACTACGGCGTGGACCTCGTGGCCGGTGTGGTGTTCTCGCTCACCGTCGAGGCGGCCCTGCGCACCGTCGATCGCGGCTGGGACCGGTCGGGGCTCCGGCTCGTCGCGTACGGCACCGCGGTCTTCGCTGCGCTCCTGGTGGCGTACCGCTGGCTGCCGGTGACGATGGCCGGGCATCCCTGGGTGTTCGGCCCTCTTGTCGTGCTCGCGATGGTCTCGGTGGTCTGTGGCTACCTGCGCACCACGCGGGCCTGGGAACCGGAGGCCGTGCCCGTCGCGCGGAGCGAACCGCAGTCCGAAGTAGCCCGAATCGGTATGACCCCGCTCTGAAGGGCCACGCCTCCGTCGCGCTTTGGTCGCGCCTCCGTCGCGCCTCCGTCGCGCTTTGGTCGCGCCTCGGTCGCAGGTCATCACAGCTCGTCGCCACTCGTCACAGCTCCTTCGCCGGCCAGTCAAGGAGCCTCGCCCCGATGACGGCGGTCTGCAAGGTGTAGCGGTGGACCGGGTCGGCCGGGTCGGCGCCGGTGAGCTGGTGGACGCGTTCCATGCGGTACGTGAAGGCCCGCACGCTCAGGCTGAGCCGGCGGGCCGCCTCGGCGGCGACGCAGCCCGCGTCGAAGTAGGCGATGAGGGTGTCCAGAAGCGACTGGGGGCCGCCGCGGGACCCTCGCAGCGGGCCGAGCACCCGCGCCACCAAATCCGCCATGGCTTGGCGGTCGCGCATGAGGACGGGGAAGACCAGCAGGTCGGCGGCGTGCAGCACCCGGTTTTCGAGGTTCATGCGCGTGGCGAGGTCGAGGGCGTTGAGCGCTTCCTCGTAGGAGTGGGCGACGCCGCCCGCGCCGGGGTGCGGGCGCCCGATGGCGACCCGGCCCGTGGTGGCGGCGTACGCCTGTTGGGCGAAGTGGCGCAGGACGTCGTCCTGGTCGGCCGGGGCGACGCAGATGAGCCGGCCGTCCTTGGTGGTGGTCAGGATGCGCCGGTTGCCGAAGCGGCCGAAGAGCGCCTGCCGTACCCGCTGGGTCGCGGGGTGCGCGTCGTCGTACGCGTCCGGGCCCTTCGCCACGGCCACGGCGTGGGCGTGGGAGAGCAGCAACCCGAAGCGTTCGGAGCGTTCTACCAGGTTGCCCGGGTCGCTGCGCCCGTACAGGAGGTCGTCGATGAACTCGCGGCGCGACGCCTCCTCTTGGCGTACGGCCAGGAGCTGTGCGCGTTCGTGTCCTTCGGCGAGGGCGTCGATGACCTGGCCCACGGTGGCGAGGAGGTGGTCGAACGAGGCGCGGGGCAGATCGGGGCAGGCGGTTCGGGCGGTCGCCAGGTGTTGCTGCACCAGTGTGCGCAGGCTGTGGCCGGCCGCGGCGGCGCGTCCGCCGAGGGCGCGGCGCGACTCCAGTTCGTCACGGGTCAGTCGGCGGCCGGTGGCGCAGGTCTCGGCCAGTATGCGGGCGTAGCCGTCGAGATAGTCCGTCGGTATGCCCTGATCCGCGATCTGCCCCGTGTGCCCCTTGCCCTGCCCTGCCACTGGTTCTCCTGGTGTTGATGGGCCGGCCAGTCCTTGATGCGCCACTGTCGGCTTCTTGACGCTCTGCCGACGCCTTCTTGACGGGACGGCGCCGTCGGCGGGCGCCGCGCCCTCGTGGTGAGTATCCGGCATCAGAGAATCGTAAAGACTGCCGGGATCCGGCAATGCGAACAGCCGTGCCCCGTGGCCAAGATGGCCGAGGGGAAACACGGGGGAATGACTCCGGTGCCGGGATGCGACGACGCGCCTGGTGCCGGAGAACCCCGGTGTGTCCCGGAATCACCATCACCGGGCCATGAGCGAAGGGGGCGCCACGATGACCGAGTTCATGGCCGCCGCGCTCGGCTTCCCCGCCGCCCTGTTCAGCGCGGCTCTGATCGTCGTGGTGGCCTTCTGGCTCCTGGTGCTGGTCGGAGCCGCCGAACACACCACCTTCGACGGGGATGTGCACGGCCATGTGTTCGGCGGGGACGGCGTTCCCGTGAGCGTCGCGGTGTCGCTGCTCACCGGGGTCTCCTGGTTCATCAGCCTCAGCGGTTCCGTTCTGATACGCCGCTCCGGCGCGTCCGGCACCACGGCCGCGGCCCTCGCCGCCGGGGTGCTCGCGGTGGCCCTGCTGTGCGGCTGGATCGTCACCCGGTTCCTGGTCGGCCGGCTGCGGCGCGCCTTCCCCGACCATCCGCCGCCGTCCCGGCTCGACTTCGTCGGCCTCACCTGCACGATCCGTACCGGCTCCGTGTCGGCCGACTTCGGGCAGGCGGAGGTCGCGGCGGCCGACGGATCGACCGCCCTGGTGCAGGTCCGCCAGAGCGGCACCGAGCCCCTGCGCCTGGGCAGCACGGGCCTGTTGTACGCGTTCGACGACGACGGCGAGTTCTTCTGGGTCGCGCCCTACGACGCGGCGCTCGACCCGCGCACCACCCGCACCTGACGCGTCCGTACCCATCCGGCCTCCGGCCCGGCCCGGCCCGCGCTTGTTCCTTCTCACTTCACCTGTCCCCAAGGACGTCTCATGGATGCCATTTCCCTGGGCCTCGGCGTACTCGTCGCCGTTGTCCTGCTCATCGCGATCGCCCTGCTCCTGGTGGTCGGCAAGCTGTTCCGGAAGGTGGAGCAGGGCCGCGCGCTGATCATCTCCAAGACCAAGAAGGTCGACGTCACCTTCACCGGCGCCGTGGTGCTTCCGGTGCTGCACAAGGCCGAGTACATGGACATCTCGGTGAAGACCATCGAGATCCGCCGTACCGGGCGCGAGGGCCTGATCTGCCAGGACAACATCCGGGCCGACATCCACATCTCGTTCTTCGTGCGGGTCAACAAGACCGTCGAGGACGTCATCAAGGTGGCGCAGTCGATCGGCACCCAGCGGGCCAGTGACCGGGTCGCCATCCAGGACTTCTTCGCCGCGAAGTTCTCCGAGGCGCTCAAGACCGTGGGCAAGCAGCTCGACTTCGTCGACCTCTACACCAAGCGCGAGGAGTTCCGGGACCGGATCATCCGGGTCATCGGCACCGATCTGAACGGCTACCACCTCGACGACGCCGCCATCGACCACCTCGAACAGACACCGATGACGCAGCTGGACGCGGCGAACATCCTCGACGCCCAGGGCATCCGCAAGATCACCGAGCTGACGGCCGTCGAGCACGTACGCACCAACGAGTTCCAGCGCACCGAGCAGAAGGAGATCACCCGGCAGAACGTGGATGCCAGGGAGACCATCCTGGAGCTGGAGCGGCGGCAGGCCGAGGCCGAGATCAAGCAGCGCCGCGAGGTCGAGACGCTCCGTGCCCGGGAGGAGGCGGCCACGTCCAAGGTGCAGGAGGAGGAGCGGCTCGGGGCGCAGACCGCGTTCCTGCGCACCGAGGAGCAGCTCGGGGTCCAGCGGGAGAACCAGGCCCGGGAGATCGCGGTCGCGCAGAAGAACCGTGAACGGGTCATCGCCGTCGAGAACGAGCGCATCGAGAAGGACCGGATGCTTGAAGTCATCGGCCGTGAGCGGGAGACGGCGCTGTCGGCGATCGCCAAGGACAAGGAGGTCGAGGCGGAGCGCCGTGAGGTCGCCGATGTGGTCAGGGAGCGCATCGCCGTGGACCGTACGGTCGCCGAGCAGGAGGAGTCGATCAAGAAGCTCCGCATGGTCGAGGAGGCCGAGCGCACCCGGCAGGCCGTGATCATCGGCGCCGAGGCGGAGGCTCAGGAGAAGTTGGTCAAGGACATCAAGGCGGCGGAGGCCGCTGAGGCCGCCGCCAAGCACCGGGCGGCCGAGCAACTCACGCTGGCCGAGGCCCGGTTGAAGTCCGCGGACCTCGACGCGCGCGCCAAGCTGCGGCTCGCCGAGGGGCTCCAGGCGGAGGCGGCGGCCGAGGGTCTCGCCCAGGTGCAGGTCCGCGACAAGGAGGCCGAGGTCATCGAGAAGGCCGGCCGCGCCGAGGCAGAGGCGACCGGGGCGCGTCTGAAGGCGGAGGCGGAGGGGGCCCGGCTCAAGGCGCTCGCGGTCGCGGAGGGCACCCAGGCGCAGGCCACGGCGGACGCCGCGATGATCGGCGAGAAGCTGAAGGCGGAGGCCGAGGGGCTGACCGAGAAGGCGGCCGCGATGGCGGCGCTCGACGACGCGTCGCGCGGCCACGAGGAGTACCGTCTGCGGCTCGCCGCGGAGAAGGAGATCCGGCTCGCCGGGCTCACCGCCCAGCGGCAGGTGGCCGAGGCTCAGGCCTCGGTCGTGGCCGCGGGCCTGGAGAAGGCCGACATCAACATCGTCGGCGGCGAGTCCGTCTTCTTCGACCGGCTGGTCTCCTCGATCTCCCTCGGGCAGAGCGTCGACGCGTTCGTGCGGCACTCCGAGACCGCGCAGGCGCTCGCGGGGCCCTGGCTCGACGGGAGCGCGAGCTTCCCCGAGGACCTGACCCGTGTGCTCGGCTCGGTGTCCACCGGCGACGTACAGAACCTGACCGTGTCCGCGCTCCTGATGAAGCTGATGAACTCCGGCGGCGCCGACGCCGGCCAGCTGGGCGAACTGCTCGACAAGGCAGGCAAGTTGGGCCTGACGGACATCCCGGTCTCGGCACTGGCCGCCTCGCTCAACGGCTCGCCCGCCGGCTCGCCCGCCGGCTCGCCCACAGGCACGCTCAACGGCACGAGCACGGTCTGAACCCGGTTTGAACTCGGCCTGACCCCGGCCTGACCTGTGCCCCGGCCCGGGTCCGTGTCCGGGGCCCGGCCCGGGTCCGGGGCCCGGCCCGGGGCCGGGGCCGAGTCACGTACGTACGCATCCGCAGGGAGCCCCACCATGAACAGCACGTCCTCCTCGTCCGCGGTGGACGCGGGCACCTATGAGGTGCTGCGGGACCGGCTGGCCGCGCAGGCCGCCGAACTGAGCCGCAGGGCCGAGGCGCTCGACGCACGGCGCACCGAGGAGTTCGGCTCCACCGAGCTGTCCCTCACCGGCACCGAGCAGCTGCGCACCGCGGACGGCTGTGTGGCCCGGGACGTCGTGGCGGTCGGCGAGCGGCTGTTGGTCGGTTACAGCGCCGCCGCCGGCCCGAAGAACACGACCGCTGTCGGTGACGTCTTCGCCCTGTATGAGCGCGACGGCCTGGAGCGGCTCCCCGAGGACGACGTCCCCGGGCTGCTCGACGATGCGGCGTTCGTCCGCGAGTTCACCGAGCTGCACCGCTACTACCGCGAGGCCCGGCTCCTGCGGCTGCGCCGCGTCGAGGGGAAGCTGCTCGCCGTCTTCAGGACCGGTGAGAGCGGCGACGACATCCGTGTGCTGCGCTGGGCCGTGGACGCGGACGGTGGCGCCACGTTCCTGGACGCCCACGGCGAGCGCGACCACGTCTTCCCGCCGTCCCAGGATGTCGAGTGGACCGCCGTCACCCGCGAGGACCAGGTGCTCGGCCGGCACCCGCACGTATCCGTCGGCGGCGAGGTGTTCGTGTCGACGGTCGGCGGCGCCCTCACCGTGAAAGTGGAGGACAACACCGAGACGGCTGAGGGGATTTACTCCGAGCCGGTCGACGAGGCGCTCCAGTCGCTCGCCGACGCGGAGATCGAGTACGCCTACGCGGGCCGGCTCGTGCTGCTGCGGGTGCGCCCGTACAAGGAGGAGGCGCGGCGCCATCTCGTCTTCAACCGCGCCACGCGCACCGTCGTCCGTATGGACGGCATCGGGCAGGCGTGCCTGCGCCTCCCCGAGGACCAGGGGCTCGTCTTCCCCGGCGGTTACTGCCTCACCACCGGCGCCGCCAAGACCTTCGACATCGCCACCGAGGGCCTGGAGTTCGAGCGGGTCCTGCGCTCCCCGGGCGCGGAGGACGTGCTGTACGCCTTCCATGCCCGGGCCGAGGGCCGGGGCCTGCTCCTGCCGTACCACGCGATCCGCAAGACGGTCACCGCCCCGCTCCCCTGCCACGGATACGCGCTCTTCGACGACGGCACGCTCCTGGTGCTGCGCGCCGACCCTGCCGGGGCGGCCGCGGAGCCGGTCCGCATCCATCCGATCCAGCGCTGGCGCTCCCCGTACGTCAGCGACACCTACGCGGCCGCCCGGCCCGCCGGTGGCGGCCCGCTGGCCCGCATCGGCAACGCGGACCTGGTGCGCGGCATCGCCGACTGCCTCTTCCTCGCGCGTACGGTCTCCGAGGCCACCGCGCCGACCACCGGTGTGTACGAGGCCCTGCTCGCGTCCTGTGTCCGCGCCGCCGACACCCACCACTGGCTGGGCGACTCCGATGTGGGCTACCTGCTGGGCCCGTTGAGCGAGGTCCGTGCCACGGCCGAGCAGGTTCTTGCCGAGTTCGAAACCGTCCAGACCCTGACCCGGCAGGCCGCCGAGGCGCTGGAGGAGGCCGCCGCGCAGATCGCCTCGCTGGTGCGCCGGCTGCGCGGGGAGGCGCCGCGCGAGGCCGCCGAGTGGGTGGCTCGGCTGAGCGAACTTCGCCGCGCCCAGGGTCACTTGGTGACGCTGAAGGAGCTCCGGTACGCGGACACCGGGCGCATCGACGAGCTGGCCGCGGAGGTCACGGCCGACATCGGCACGTTCGCGCAGCGCGCCGTGGTGTTCCTGGCGCGCGAGGACGCGTTCGCCGGGTATCACGACGACATCGCCGAACTGGCGGCACGGGCCGAGGGGATCGGCACGGTCGCCGAGGCGGCCCCGGTCACGGCCCGGCTCGACGAGCGGACCGAAGGGCTCAGGACCGTCACGGAGGTCGTCGCGGGGCTCGATGTCGGCGACGCCACCGTCCGTACCTCGATCCTGGAGCGGATCGCGGACGTCCTCGGCGGCGTCAACCGGGCCCGTGCCGCCCTCGACGCGCGCACCCGCGAGCTCCGCGACCATGAGGGTGCGGCCGAACTCGCGGCGGAAATGGGCCTGTTGGGGCAGTCCGTCACCGCGGCGCTCGCCGGCGCCGACACCCCGGAGCGCTGCGACGACCAGCTCGCCGGGCTCCTGCTGCGTCTGGAGGACCTGGAGTCGCGGTTCGCGCACTCCGACGCGGCGCTCGCCGAGATCGGCACCCGGCGCACCGAGGTGTACGAGGCGTTCTCGGCCCGCAAACAGACGGTGCAGGACGCCCGCGCCCGTCACGCCGAGCGCCTCGCCGACTCGGCCGGGCGTGTCCTTGAAACGATCGCTCGGCGACTGACAGCCCTCCCCGACCTGGACGCGGTCAACACCTACTTCGCCTCCGACCCGATGGTCGCCAAGGTCCGCAGGACCGCAGGTGAGCTGCGTGAACTGGGCGACCGGGTCAGGGCCGAGGAACTGGAGGGCCGCGTCAAAGCGGCCCGCCAGGAGGCGGCGCGCGCCCTGCGCGACCGTAGCGAGCTGTACGGCGACGGCGGCAGGACGGTACGGCTGGGGCGGCACGCGTTCGCGGTCAACACCCAGCCGCTGGACCTGACCCTCGTACCGCACGGCGACGGCCTGGCCTTCGCACTGACCGGCACCGACTACCGCTCCCCCGTCGACGACCCGGCGTTCGAGGCCACCCGCCCCTACTGGGGGCAGTCGCTGCCGTCCGAGAACGCCGAGGTGTACCGCGCCGAGTACCTCGCCGTGCGCCTGTTCACCGAGCACGGTCCCGCCGCCCTCGCCGACGCCGATCTGCCCGCGCTCGTGCGGCGGGCCGCCGAGTCGGCGTACGACGAGGGGTACGAGCGGGGTGTCCACGACCATGACGCCACCCTGGTGCTCGGCGCCCTGCTGCGGCTGCACGACGGTGCGGGCCTGCTGCGCCACCCGCCGGCGGCCCGCGCCGAGGCCCAGCTGTTCTGGGCGCACCGCACCACCGGCCCTGAGCGGGCCACCTGGACGCGGCGCGCGTCGTCGCTGGCCCGCGCCCGCGCCACCTTCGGTCTCGCCCCGGCCAGCGCGGACTTCCTGGCCGAACTGGCCGTCGCCATGGGGGCTTCGGCCACGGCGGCCGCGTACCTCTTCGACGAGCTGGCGTGCGCGCCCGACGGGTTCGTCACCCGTGCCGCGACCCGCGATCTGCTGGACAAGTTCCGCCGGGCGGCGGGCACTTCGGCGTACGAGGACGACTTGGCGGCGCTCGATGCCCTGGCCGACCGGCGTCAGCTCGTCGAGGCGTGGCTGTCGTCCTACGCCACCGCCGCGGGTGAGCCCCTCGACGAGGGCGATCTCGCGGAGGCGGTCGCCGTGGAACTCTGTCCCGGCCTGGTCCGGTACGGCTGTGAGGCATCCGTGTCCGTCACGGTCGAGGGGCTGCTCGGCACCCATCCCCGCATCACCGCGGGCCGCACTCTCACCGTGCGCATCGACGAACTCCTCACCCGTACAGGGGCGTTCACGGAGCGAGCCGCCGTCGGATTCCGCGACTACCAGCGTCTGCGGACGGCTCTGGTCGCCGCGGAGCGCGGACGGCTCCGCCTGGAGGAGTACCAGCCGCGGGTCATGTCGTCGTTCGTGCGCAACCGCCTCCTCGACGAGGTCTGTCTGCCGCTCATCGGCGACAGCCTCGCCAAGCAGCTCGGCACGACCGGTGACACCAAGCGGACCGACAGCAACGGCCTGCTGCTGCTCATCTCCCCGCCCGGCTACGGCAAGACGACGTTGATGGAGTACGTGGCGAACCGACTCGGTCTCGTCCTGGTGAAGGTCAGCGGGCCGGCGCTCGGCCACGCGGTCACCTCGCTCGACCCGTCCGAGGCGCCCGACGCCACGGCCCGCCGCGAGGTCGAGAAAATCAACTTCGCTCTTGAGGCGGGCAACAACACCCTGCTCTACCTCGATGACATCCAGCACACCTCGCCGGAGCTGCTGCAGAAGTTCATCCCGCTGTGCGACGCCACCCGGCGCATGGAGGGCGTGCGGGACGGCCGGGCCCGCAGCTACGACCTGCGCGGCAAGCGGTTCGCCGTCTGCATGGCGGGCAACCCGTACACCGAGTCCGGGCAGCTCTTCACCCTCCCCGACATGCTGGCCAACCGCGCCGACGTATGGAACCTCGGTTCCGTACTCACCGGCAAGGAGGACGCGTTCGCGCTGAGCTTCGTCGAGAACGCGCTGACGTCGAACCCGGTGCTCGCCCCGCTCGCCGGCCGCGACCGCGCCGACCTCGATCTGCTGGTGCGGCTCGCCGAACGCGACCCGTCGGCCCGCGCGGACCGGCTCAACCATCCTTACGCAGCGGCGGAGTTGGAGCGCGTCCTTGCGGTACTGGGTCACCTTCTCGTCGCCCGGTCCACCGTTCTCGCCGTGAACGCCGCGTACATCGCCTCCGCGGCCCGGAGCGACGGCAGCCGCACGGAACCGCCGTTCCAGCTCCAGGGTTCGTACCGCAACATGAACAAGATCGCCGAGCGGCTCGACCCCGTCATGAACGACGCCGAGCTCGCCGCCATCATCGAGGACCACTACAGGAGCGAGGCGCAGACCCTCACCACGGGCGCCGAGGCCAACCTCCTGAAGCTGGCCGAACTGAGGGGCCGGCTCACCGCCGAGCAGGGTGCGCGCTGGGCGGAGGTCACCTCCGCGTACGTCCGCGCCCAGGCGCTCGGCGGCGCCGAGGGCGACCCGCTCACCCGGGCGGTCGCGGCCCTCGGCCTGCTCGCGGACCGTGTCGCGGCCGTCGAATCCGCCATCACACGGGCCGGGGAGGCCCGGTAGGTTCCGGGCCCCCGTTGCCGGGCCCGAGGGCTCCGGTCATGGCGTCTTCTGTTCCTCCCGTGCCCTGGCGGGTTCGTCAACGGCCGCCGTTGGACGGCGAGTTGCGGCCAAGTAGGTCACGGCGCCGAGGAACAGAGCGACGGAGACCCAGTCGTTGAGGCGCAGACCGAGGAACTCGTTGGCGTGGTCGATGCGCAGGGCTTCGATCCAGGACCGTCCCGCGGTGTAGACCACGACGTAGCAGGCGAAGAGCCGGCCGCGCCGCAGCCGGTACCGCCGGTCGAGCCACAGGAGCAGGGCCATCGCGCCCAGGTCCCAGAGCGATTCGTACAGGAACGTGGGGTGGTAGAACGCGATGTCCGCGGACCCGTCGGGCCGGTGGGCCGGGTCGATGAGCAGCTTCCACGGCAGGGAGGTGGCGCGTCCGTAGAGCTCCTGGTTGAAGTAGTTGCCCCACCGCCCCATCGCCTGGGCCAGTACGAGGCCGGGCGCGGCGGCGTCCGCGAAGTCCGCGAGGGTGATGCCACGGCGGCGGCAGCCGAGCCACGCCCCCACGGCGCCGAGCGCGACGGCGCCGGGAATGCCGAGGCCGCCGTCCCAGATGTACAGCGCCCTGATCGGCTGGTGCCCGGCGGTGAAGTACAGCTCGGGGTCGGTGATCACGTGGTAGAGCCGGCCGCCCAGGAGCCCGAACGGCACCGCCCACACGGCGATGTCGGAGATGTCTTCGGGATTCCCGCCGCGCGCCGCCCAACGGCGCCGGGTGAGCCAGACCCCGGCGAAGACACCGGCGATGATGCAGAGCGCGTACGCCCTGATGGGGAGCGGGCCCAGGTGCCACACCCCCTGGGAAGGGCTCGGCAGATACGCCAGAACCATGAGCTCGACCACTCTCCACGCACGAAGGACCGGCGAGGTGCCGGGGGACCCGCCCGACAGTACAGAGGAGGCCGGATCGTCCGGCGGTCACGGTCACGGTCGCGGTCGGAGTCGGAGTCGGAGTCGGAGTCGGGGCAGGGTGGGGTGGGGGTGGGCGGTCACGGCCATGGTGGCGGGCCCGGCGGTCGACCGCCCCGCGCCGTCGCCCGGTTTGCCGGCTGACGCGCCGTCGCGCCGGTCGACCGCCACGGGCCCGCCCGCGCACCATGCGGTGGTGCGCGGGCGGGCCCGTGGTGAGATGACTGCTGAACTGCCGTACTGGAGAGCCGAGTTGGCGTCAGGCCGCGCGGCGGACGCGGGCGGCCTTGCGGGCCTCGCTCAGCTCACGGGTCTCGCCGGTGCGGCGCGAACCGGTGCTGCGGCCGGCCTGGCCGCGTGCGGTGCCCCGCCCCCGGAACGGGGCCTGGCCGCGCTGCTTGGGGCGGTCCTCCGTGGACGCCGCGGGGCCGACGGGGATGCCGGAGGGGGTCTGGGCGCCGGTGATGCGGCTCAGCTCGGCCTCGCCGGAGCGGACCTGGGTGATGGTCGGGGTGATCCCGGCGGCCATCATCAGGCGGCTCATCTCGCGGCGCTGGTTGGGCAGGACGAGGGTGACGACGCTGCCGGACTCGCCGGCGCGGGCGGTGCGGCCGCCGCGGTGCAGGTAGTCCTTGTGGTCGGTCGGCGGGTCCACGTTGACGACGAGGTCGAGGTTGTCGACGTGGATGCCGCGTGCGGCGACATTGGTGGCGACCAGGACCGACACCGCGCCGGTCTTGAACTGGGCCAGGGTGCGGGTGCGCTGCGGCTGGGACTTGCCGCCGTGCAGGGCCGCGGCCCGCACGCCGCTCTGGAGGAGGTGCTTGGTGAGCTGGTCGACGGCGTGCTTGGTGTCGAGGAACATGATCACCCGGCCCTCGCGGGCCGCGATCTCGGTGGTCGTGGCGTACTTGTCGGCGCTCTGCACATGCAGTACGTGGTGCTCCATCGTGGTGACCGCGCCGGCCGACGGGTCGACGGAGTGGACCACGGGGTCGTGCAGGTAGCGCCGGACCAGGAGGTCGACGTTGCGGTCCAGGGTGGCCGAGAACAGCATGCGCTGGCCTTCGGGGCGCACCTGGTCGAGGAGCTCGGTGACCTGCGGCATGAAGCCCATGTCGGCCATCTGGTCGGCCTCGTCGAGCACGGTGATGGCGACCTGGTCGAGGCGGCAGTCGCGGCGCTCGATGAGGTCCTTGAGGCGGCCGGGCGTGGCCACGACGACCTCGGCGCCGGAGCGCAGCGCGCCGGCCTGCCGCCCGATCGACATGCCGCCGACGACGGTGGCCATGCGCAGTTTGAGGGCCTTGGCGTACGGGGTGAGGGCGTCGGTGACCTGCTGGGCCAGCTCACGGGTGGGGACCAGGACCAGGGCGAGCGGCTTCTTCGACTCGGCTCGGCGTCCCGCGGTGCGCACCAGGAGGGCGAGGCCGAAGGCGAGGGTCTTGCCCGAGCCGGTGCGGCCGCGGCCCAGGACGTCCCGGCCGGCCAGCGAGTTCGGCAGCGTGGCCGCCTGGATGGGGAACGGCTCGTTCATGCCCAGGCTGGTGAGCAGGTCGAGGATGGGCGCGGGCATGTCGAGGTCGCCGAAGTTCTCGACGGGCGGCAGGGCCGGCGTCATGGTGACGGGGAGGGCGAACTCGCCCTGCGGCGCGGCGGGCCTACGGCCGCCGCCGGAGCGGTTCGAGCCCTGGGGGCGGAAGCGGGCGCCCCGGTCGGTGCTGCCGCCCTTGCGGGCGGCGGAGTAGCGGTCGTTCGTGCGAGCTGAACGGTTCAAGGAGAACCTTCCTCGATATGGCACGTATCGAGGGATCCCCGGCGCAGTGGAGCAGCCGGTACATCGCAAGAACGAGCCGAAACAGAAGTCGAATTCTGATCCGGCCGCACGGGGGCGCGTGAATGTTTCGCCCGTTGTCGGAATGCCGGGCATCCGCCGCCTGGTGGGGCGGTCGGGCCGGATCAGGACAGCGGGCCGGTCCGCGCCGGGCCGTGGCCATGGCGGTCGGTCCGCTGGGTGGCGGGACGCCCGGGGTGGTCCCCGGTGTCCCGCGGGGCCGCGAGAGTGCCGTCACACGGTGACGGCGGGCCCGGTGGTACAGCAACGGGCTGGGGCCCGCACCTCAAGGTGCGGGCCCCAGCCGCGCGCAGAAAACGCCTCAGCGTCAGGCAGGCGTGATGTTCTCGGCCTGGGGGCCCTTCTGGCCCTGCGTGACGTCGAAGTTCACCTTCTGGCCTTCCTGAAGCTCACGGAAGCCCTGGGTGGCGATGTTCGAGTAGTGGGCGAACACGTCCGGGCCGCCACCCTCCTGCTCAATGAAGCCGAAGCCCTTTTCCGCGTTGAACCACTTCACGGTGCCAGTAGCCATGTCATATCTCCTTCGGGGCAATGCCCGGGGGTCCGCACTGTGCTGACCCCGTCGTTACCGCGATGATTGCCCCGTCCGGAAAAAACACCGGAAATACAAAAGCGCCCGACGGCATAAAACCATCGAGGCACTTGAAGTCTTTGGGAACCACAACTGCAACTGGGATCAACAGTAGCACGGTTCCGAGAAGCAGGCACGGCGAATACCACCATTTCGGGCGCGCCGCCAGGAGACCTCGCCGTACATTGCGCAAATTTCTGCCGCTGGAGGGTGGACCGGGGCCCCGGAGTATTCAGCCGGACGGCCGGTCCCCGTAGGCCTTGATAGCGTCGCCGCGTGGGTCTCATGCGCGGTGCCGGCGGCGGTGGACGGGTGGTGACGGCCCGGGCGCTGCGGATGTCGCGGGCCGGCTCGACGGTGCTGGTGCTCGGTGTGACGGTGCCCACCTTCCTCGCGGCCGGCACCGGCATGCGGGCCGTCGGCGCCCTTGTCCTCGCCGTGGCGCAGACCGCGCTGCTGTGGTGGGTGATGATCCGGCCCGGCGGGGTGCTCGCGGTGAGCGCGCTGCTCGGCACCGCGATGTGGCTGCTCTTTCCCGCCCTGAGCCTGACCGGCGCCTTCCTCGGGGCCCAGATCGCCTTGTGCGCGCTCTCCGCCCTGCGTCCGGTGCGGACGTCGCGGTGGTGGCTGCTCGGGATGCTCGCGTTCGCCCCACTCGCGTACGTCGGCGCGGGCACCCTGGTGCTGGTCACCCACGTGCTGGCCGTGACACTGGCGTGGACGGCCGGGCAGTGGCGCCGGGCCCACCAGGACCGGCTGGCCGCCGAGACGCGGCGGGCGGTCGCGGAGGAGCGGGCCAGGATCGCCCGCGAGGTGCACGACGTGGTGGCCCACACGGTCTCGGTGATGGTGATCCAGGCGAGCGCCGCGGAGGACGTCTTCGCCACCCAACCCGAGCAGGCCAGACAGGCGCTGCGCGCCATCGACAGCGCGGGCCGCTCGGCGCTCGGGGAGCTGCGGCTGCTGCTGCGCGCCGAAACAGGCGAGTACGGCGAGTACGGCGGGTACGGACAGTACGGCGAGGGCCGCGAATACGGCGCGGAGGGTGCGCGGGGCGAGTACGGCGCGCAGGGTGAGCAGGGCGCGGGCGACGGCCGGGGCGCGGACGAGGGTCAGGACCCGGGCGACGACGGGTGGCGGCCGGCGCGCGGGCTCGGGGACCTCGACGGGCTCGCCGCCAACGCGCGGGCCGCGGGCCTCGCCGTCGAGTTGCACGAGGAGGGCACGGCGCTGGACGTCCCGGCCGCCGTGGGTCTCGCGGCGTACCGGATCGTGCAGGAGGCGCTCACCAACACGATGCGGCACGCGGGGGCGAGCCGGGTACGGGTCTCGGTGTGCCGGGGCGCGGATTCGGTGCGGGTCGAGGTGAGCGACAACGGCCGCCAGGGAGGCCGGAGTTGGCGCTCCGGCGGGTCGGGGCGCGGGCTCGCGGGGATGCGCGAGCGGGCCGCGCTGCTGGGCGGCACTCTGGAGGCCGGGCCCGGCCCCGGCGGAGGTTTCGAGGTGCGCGCCGAGCTGCCGATACAGTACGCCCCGTGACGATCCGGGTGGTGGTGGCCGACGACCAGGCGCTGGTGCGCGGCGGGTTCCGCCTGATCATCGACGCCAGGGACGACCTCGAAGTGGTCGGCGAGGCCGTCGACGGGCGTCACGCGGTGCGCCTGGTCGAGGAGGTGCGGCCGGACGTCGTCCTCATGGATGTGCGGATGCCGGTGATGGACGGTATCGAGGCCACGCGCGCCATCATCGCCTCGGGCAGTGCGGCCCGGGTCCTCGTCGTCACCACCTTCGACCTCGACGAACACGTCCTGACCGCGCTGCGCGCCGGAGCCAGCGGGTTCCTGCTCAAGGACATCAGGCCCGCCGAACTCGCCGAGGCGGTCCGGGTGGTCGCGCGGGGGGACGCGCTGCTCGCGCCGACCGTGACGCGGCGCATGCTGGACCGCTTCGCGCACACCACCGCCCCCTCGGCGCCTGCCGCGCTCGCCGAGCTGTCGCCGCGCGAGCGGGAGGTGCTCACCCTTGTCGGGCAGGCGCTGTCCAACACCGAGATCGCCCGGCTGCTGCATCTGTCGGAGGCGACGGTCAAGACCCATGTGTCGGCGGTCCTGCGCAAGCTGCGCCTGCGCGACCGGGTCCAGGCGGTGGTCGCCGCGTACGACCACGGCCTGGTCGAGCCCCGCCGGGGCTGAGCCACCGTGGCGGTCGAGCCACGCTCAGCCCGAGCCACCGTGGCGGTCGAGACCGCCGGACCCGAGCCACCCCAGGCGGCCGAGCGCCGCCATGCCCGAGCCACCCCGGTGGGCCGGTCCCGGCGGTCACGCTCCTCATCCCCCGGGGTGAGTCGTCCGCGCACTCATCCCGTGGGCCGAGCGCGGATCCGTACGCCGGGTGGATCCCGGCGCGGCGCGGATTGCCTAGCGTCGGTGCCATGACGCTCTCTCTGTACGGCCGGCTGTATCTCACGGCCTACAACACCGACGCCGGCGCGCTGTACGACCGCACCCGGGCCGGGTTCCTGCTGCGCGTCGCGGTGCTGGCCGAGCTGGCCCGTGCGGGCCGGGTCGCCGACCGTGCGGGCGAGGTGGCGGTCGTGGACGCAGCCGCCACCGGCGATCCCGTCCTCGATCTCGTCCTGCCCCGCCTCGGGGCGCACCGGCGCACGTGGAAGGCGTGGACGCGCGCCGACCGCAAGGAGACCCTCGCCGCCGTCGAGGACCGGCTCGCGGCGCTCGGGGTGATCACCGTGCGGGAGCGGCGGTCGGCTGCGTTCGCGCGCCCGGCGCGGCGCGAGGTGACGGTGTGCGACGCGGCGGAGGTACGGGCGCTCCAGGGCGCTCTCGCCGGGGTGCTGCGGGGCGAGGGGTCCGCCGAGCCGGACGACGCCGTCCTGGTGGCCCTCGCCGCGGCGGGCGGGGCGCACCACGTCGTGTCGCGTGCCGATGCCAGGGCCCGCAAGGACCGCGTGGGCGCGCTGACCGGGCATCTGGACGCGATCGCGCCCTCGCTCGGCCGAGCTGTCCGGGGGCTCGGGACCACCCTGGTCGCGGCTCAGGGCGGGATGGGCGGTGGCTGAGGTGCGCGCGATCGTGGCGGCACTCGCCGGCGCACTGGCCCTGACGCTTTCGCCGCCCGCGGCCCACGCGCCCTCCTCTCCCCCGGCTCTCCCGCTTTCACCGCCCGCGGCCCAGGCGCCCTCATCGCCCCCGCCCCGCACTCCCTCGCCGCCCGCGGCCCACGCACCCTCGCCGACGGCGCCCGTGGTGCACACCCCGGCCGGAGCCGTGCGCGGCTCGGCCCAGGACGGCTACCGGGTCTTCGACGGCATCCCGTACGCCGCGCCGCCCGTCGGTGCGTTGCGCTGGGCGGCGCCCCGCCCGGCCGCCGTGTGGTCCGGGATCCGCGACGCGACCGAGCCGGGCGACGCCTGTGCGCAGCCGGCGGGTGAGGTGCCGGGCGGCAGCACGAGCGAGGACTGTCTGTATCTGAACGTGACCACACCCGCCGACGCGTCGGCGAGCCGCCCCCGGCCGGTGATCGTATGGCTGCACGGCGGCGGCTTCATCAGCGGCGCCGGCAGCTCCTACGACGCGCACCGCATGGCGACCGGCGGCGACGTGGTCGTGGTCACCGTCAACTACCGCCTGGGAGCGCTCGGTTTCCTCGGCCTCCCCGGCCTGCCGGGGTCGGGCACCATCGGCCTCGCCGATCAGCAGGCCGCCCTGCGGTACGTACGGGACGACATCGCGGCGTTCGGCGGCGATCCCCGGAACGTGACGCTGGCCGGTGAGTCGGCCGGGAGTTACGCGGTCTGCGCTTAGCTCGCCTCCCCGTCGGCCGCGGGGCTCTTCCAACGGGCGATCATGGAGAGCGGGCCCTGCACGGGCGGCCCGGCGCGCCCGTTCGCCCCGTACGCGGTGGCACCTGGGGCGACTGATGCCGCCGGGGCGAAACTCGTGGCCGCCGTGGGGTGCGCCAAGGCGGTGGACGTGCCGCGGTGTCTGCGCACGGTCCCCGTCTCCCGGCTGCTCACGGCGCAGGGCGCGGACGCGCAGCCCGAGTACGGCACACCGCTGCTGCCGCGCGACCCGGCCGAGGCGCTCGCCTCGGGGCGGACGGCCCGGGTTCCGGTGCTCGTCGGCGCCAACCACGACGAGGGCACCATCTGGGCGGCGGGCATCATGGCGGCCGGCATCACGGTCACCCCGGCGAACTGGCCTGACGTGGTACGGGAGTTCGTGCCCGACCCGGCTCGCGCCGCGGAAGTGGTGAACGCCTACCCCGTGAGCGCCGCGGACGGCGGTCCGGTGTTCGGCGCGGTCATCGGCGATGCGAACTACGCCTGCCCCGCGCTGCGTACGGGGTCGCTGTTGGCGGCGCGGGGACGGGTGTGGCGCTACGAGTTCGCCGACCCCGATCCGCCACGGCCCCTTCCCACTCCCCCGCCGTTCCCGCTGGGCGCCACCCACACCACCGAGCTGCCCTACCTCTTCGATCTGGGCGGCCGGCCACGGGAGATGACGGCCGGCCAACATCGCCTGGCCGCCACCATGATCGGGTACTGGACGCGGTTCGCCCGCACCGGCGACCCCAACGGCGGGGACGCGCCGCGCTGGTCGCGCTCTCAGGTGCAGAGCCTCGCTCCGGGCCGCACGGGTCCGGTGCGGCCGGGTCCGGGTCATCATTGCGCGCTGTGGGCGACGATGCCGTAAGTCGTCAGGGGCCGCGCTGACATCCGAGGGGCCGTCGGCGCGGGCACGGGCCCTGTGCGGCGGCGCGTCGGAGGGCCCGTCAGGGCCTCGGCGGTGGCAGCGCTCAGACAGCGGGAAGCTGTCAGACGGCGGGGAAGCTGAAGGTGTACCCCTGCTGCGCCAGCCAGGGCAGCACCTCCTTGAGAGCGCTCACCGTCTGGGCGCGGTCGCCTCCTCCGTCGTGGAAGAGCACGATCGGGCCGTTCTTGAGCTCGTGCTTCACCGTGTTCACGATGGTCGCGGTGCCGGGCTGCTTCCAGTCCTTGGTGTCGACGTTCCAGCCGAGCGGGCGCATCCCGTGGATGGCCGAGATGTGCCGGTTGTCGGGCGTGAAGGCGCCGCCGGGCGCGCGGAAGTACTGCACCTTGGCGCCGCCCGACGCCCCCTCGATCATCTTCTGGGCGTCCAGAACCTCGGTGCTCTGGTAGGCGACGGGCTTCTTGTTCATGGCCTCGTCGTGGCTGACCGTGTGGTCGCACAGCCGGTGGCCGGCGGCGACGATCTGCTTGACCAGGGCGGGGTTCGCCTTGGCCTGCGGGCCGATCATGCAGAAGGTGGCCTTGACGCCGTACTGCTTGAGGACCGCGAGGATCTTCGGCGTCCAGACCGGGCTGGGGCCGTCGTCGATGGTGATCGAGACGGACTTGCCGCCGCTCTCGGTGGCGTGGTCGATCGTCTCCGATATCCCGGCGGTGCCGGGCGGCGCCGCGGGACCGGTGGCGCCGCGCGAGCCGTCCGAGCCGTCCGGGGCGCTGTCGTCGCCGGCCGGCCGCGACGGCGTGGCCGGCCGGCCGCCGGGCTTGTCGTCGGAGTTCGAGGTCGCCGTGGAGTGGGCGAGGATGGGGCCGGGACCGTCGGCGGATGTGTCACTGCCGAGGAACACCGCGGCGGCGACGCCGCCCGTCATGACGACGGCCGCGGCGGCGGCCATCACGATGCGGCGTGTGTGGGCAGTCGATCGCGCCATGGTTTCCCCATCCCCTCGGTACGTGCCGGTTCGGCAGCGGAGCTTCACCAGTCGGCCACGATCGCACGGTCGCGCTCGAATCCCGAAATGTGAATTCTCCGGCCGGTTACGGACGGAAAACACCCCTGTCCCGGCAACTTCCCTCGCCGGCAAGGGGGTTGACGAGAGCTCAGCGATCCGAGGTGTCCGGTGCGGGCGCCGCGCGCCGGGACCTTGGTCCCTAACGCGCAAGCAAAGACCGCACCAAGGGTCTTTCCGGTTCCCTCTCCCAGCAGGCAGTTCACCGGCGGTTCACCCGGGACCTTCGTCCCCGGCCCGGCGCTTCCCGTACGAGAGCCGCGTCACGCCGTACGGGAGTGGCGTCGTGCCGCCGCTCGGGGCGCCCCTCGCCGGCGCCCCTCGCCGGACGCGGCCGGTCAGAACTCGTCGACCGTGTGCGGCAGTTCCGCGGTGCGCAGCGCCGCGTCCAGGGCCGCCGCCGCGCCCGGGGTGTGCTCGGTCACCAGGCCCGCCGCGACCAGACGGCGCACTTCGGTGCCGCCGAGGTAGCAGGCGGCCAGGTCGCGCACGTCGAAGGTGAGGTCGGGCGCGGCCGGGGTCGGCTCGTAGGTGCAGCCGTGCGCGGACGCGGTCAGACGGAAGCGGCCGGAGTTGGCCGGGATGCGGTCGTCGCGGACGTCGAGGGCGAGGAAGATCTCGTCCGCCCAGGAGCGGGCGGTGAGCGCGGCCCGTACGTCCACCAGACGGATCCACAGCGCGGGGAACTGGGCGACGGCCTTGACCTGGTCCCGGTCGGTGGCGAACAGGAGCAGCGGGTCGTCCGGCGCGAGGCCCCAGGCGCGGACGGTGCCGGTGAGGTCGATGCCGGCGAGGTAGTTCCACAGCGCGGCCTCGGCGGCCGGGGTGTCCGCGGCCAGCTCGGCGACCTGGACGGTGCCGGGCTTGGCGGGGTCGTCCTCGCGCCGGGTGCGGTAGAGGGCGTATCCGGCGAGCGGTTCGCCCAGGGCGCCTAGCCCGACGATGCGGGGCGGGCCGAGCTCTTCGTCGTCCTCGTCGTTCTCGGGCAGCCACTCGCCGCGCCAGCGGTCGGCGTCGCGCGCGACGCGGCCGGCGCGGCGGGCCCGGGTCGCCTCGTAGTAGGGGCCGAGTTCGGCGGGGACGTCCGCGGGGTCGATGAGGCGCAGGGCGCGCGGGTCGGGGTCGACGCGCAGGGCGAGCGGGCGGGTGGAGTCGATCTCGACGGAGGTGCCGTAGGTGCCTGCGCCGAAGCCGAACCGGCCGTAGATGGCGGCTTCGGTCGCCCACAGCGCGGCGATGGGGCGGCCGTGCTCGGCGCAGCGCCGGAACACCTCGGCGATCATGCCGGAGAGCACGCCGCGGCGGCGATGGGTGGGGGCGACGGAGACGAACGTGAGCCCGGGGCAAGGGAGTTCGCCACCGGGCACGGACAGGGTGAAGCGGTGGGCGACGAGGAAACCGACGAGCGCGTCGCCGTCGTAGGCGCCGACCCGGTCGCAGCGCAGCACCATCGCGCGGTGGTAGGCACGCTTTTCCGGCTCGTCGGGCCGGTCGTGATAGACGAGCCACCAGAGTTCCAGCGCGCGGTCGACATCGGACTCGGGTACGTCGCGGAAGTGCAGCTCGCTCATGGCGGGACCCTAACCCGTACGAAACGGGCAGTCACTCACAGAACGGGCGGGTCGGTCGGGGGCGGGCACCGGGGTGTGCGTCGGCGTGTGTGGCGTGGCGCCGGACAACCTGCGCGGCGGCCACCGACGCAGCCGGCCACGGCGCCCCAGGTGCGACCTGGACGACACGCGACCTACTCCACTACGCGACTACGCGACTACGCGACTACGCGACCGACCCTATGCGCCGCCCCGTCGGCCCCGCGCCGTCGTGGTGGATCGGGGTGTGTGCTCCGGCCAGCGGGACGCCGCTGCCGCCGCGCCGGTTCGCGACGATCTCCGCGGCGATGGAGAGCGCGGTCTCCTCGGGCGTACGGGCCCCGAGGTCGAGGCCGATCGGGGAGCGCAGCCGGTTCAGTTCGAGCTCGGAGACGCCTGCCTCGCGGAGCCGCCTGTTGCGGTCCAGGTGGGTGCGGCGCGACCCCATCGCGCCGACGTAGGCGAGCGGCATCCTGAGAGCGCGTTCAAGCAGCGGGATGTCGAACTTGGCGTCGTGGGTGAGGACGCACAGGACCGTGCGGGAGTCCACGGTGGTGCGCTCCAGGTACTTGTGCGGCCACTCGACGGCGATCTCGTCGGCGTCGGGGAAGCGGGTCCTGGTCGCGAAGACGGGCCGGGCGTCGCACACGGTGACGTGGTAGTTGAGGAATTTGCCGACGCCTACCAGGGCGGCGGCGAAGTCGATGGCACCGAAGACGATCATGCGCGGGGCCGGGACGCTCGATTCGACCAGGACGGTGAGCGGCTGCCCGCACAGGCGGCCGTCGGCGCCGAGGGAGAGCGTGGCGGTGCGGCCCGCGTCGAGCAGGGCGACCGCTTCGTCGGCGACGGCGCGGTCGAGTTCGGGGTGTCCGCCGAGCACACCCTCGTAGTCGCCGTCCGGGTGGACGAGCAGGGCGTGGCCCATGAGGTCGGCCGGGCCCTCGGTGACGCGGGCGACGGCGGCGGCCTCGCCGCGGGCCGCGACGGCGAGCGCGGCGGCGAAGACCGGCCGGGCGGCGGAGTCCGCCCGGACCGGGGTGATGAGGATGTCGATGACGCCGCCGCAGGTCAGTCCGACCGCGAAGGCGTCCTCGTCGCTGTATCCGAAGCGTTCGAGGACGGTTTCGCCGTCGTCGAGCGCTTGTTGGCACAGTTCATAGACCGCGCCCTCCACACACCCGCCGGAGACCGAGCCGATCGCCGTACCCTCGCTGTCGACCGCGAGGGCGGCTCCTGGCAGTCGGGGCGCGCTGCCGCCGACGGCCACCACGGTGGCCACGGCGAACTCGCGTCCCTGCTCGACCCACCGGTTGAGCTCTTCGGCGATGTCCAGCATGTTCGGTTCTCCTTACGGATGTGCGGAGGGCACCAGCGGCACGGCCGCTACTTGACGCCCAGCCAGTTCTCGATCGGATGGAGCGCGAAGTAGATGGTGAAGACGGCCGTCAGGGCCCACATGAACCCGCCGATCTCGCGCCACTTGCCCTGGGACGCCTTGATCACGGTGTAGGCGATGACACCGGCGCCGACACCGGCGGTGATGTTGTACGTGAACGGCATCAGGGCGACGGTGAGGAACACCGGGATGGAGACCGACCGGTCGGTCCAGTCCACGTGCTTGGCGGCGCTCATCATCATCGAACCGATGACCACGAGGGCCGCGGAGGCGACCTGGGCGGGAACGAGCTGGGTGACCGGGGTGAAGAAGAGGCAGGCCGCGAAGAAGAGGCCGGTGACGACCGAGGAGAGACCCGTACGGGCTCCCTCACCGGCGCCGGATGCCGATTCGATGAAGACGGTCTGGCCGGAGGCGCCGGCGACGCCACCGATCGCACCGCCCGCACCGTCGATGAACAGTGCCTTGGACAGGCCCGGCATGCGGCCCTGCTCATCGGCGAGCTTGGCTTCCTGGCCGACGCCGATGATGGTGGCCATCGCGTCGAAGAAGCCGGCGAGCACCAGAGTGAAGACGATCATGGTGACGCCGATCGCACCGATGGAGCTCCAGCCGCCGAACTCGACGTGACCGAAGAGGCCGAAGTCGGGCGTGGAGACCGCGCTGCCGTTGAGGCCGGGAGCGGTGCCGCCCCAATCCGCGTCGGTCAGACCGGCGACCTTGGTGACCACGAAGGCCAGGACGCTGCCCGAGACGATGCCGATCAGGATCGCGCCGGGGACCTTGCGGGCCTGGAGCGCGAAGATCAGCAGCAGGGTGATGGCGAAGAAGAAGACGGGCCAGCCGACGAGCTGACCGGTCAGGCCGAGGGTGACCGGCGGCCCGTGTTCGGGGCCCTTGCCGACGAACCCCGCCTTCACCAGGCCGAGCAGGGCGACGAACATGCCGATGCCCATGGTGATGGCGTGCTTGAGCGCCAGCGGGATGGCGTTCATGATCATCTCGCGGAGGCCGGTGACGACCAGGAGCATGATCACGACGCCGTACATGACACACATGCCCATGGCCTGCGGCCAGGTCATGTTGGGGACCACCTGCGTGGTCAGGGCCGCGGAGACGTTCAGTCCGGCGGCGAGTGCGAGCGGAACCTTTCCGATGAAGCCCATCAGCAGGGTGCTGGCCGCGGCCGCGATCGCGGTGGCGGTCACCAGGCCGGCGTGACTCAGCGTGTGCTTGTCGACGTCGGGCGTCGAGAGAATCAGGGGGTTGAGCAGGAGGATGTAACACATCGCCATGAAGGTGGTGATGCCGCCGCGCACTTCCTGCGCGAGCGTGGATCCTCGCTCGGATATGTGAAAGTACCGGTCGAGCCAAGACCTGCCGGCGGAGGGACGGGAGCCGGAGCCCGCGTCCTCAACGGTGGTCTTGGGCTCCACAGACTGCTGGGTCATGGTGCCTACTCCCAAGGTTCACAGGGGCACCCGCATAAGACTTGAGTCCTCAGGTCAGACAAGCTGCGGGATTTGGGATTGCTGCGTGGGCTGCACGACCCGGGGGACGGCCCGAGACGAACGGTGTCTGCTCCTGCGGGGGTACCTACGGGTACCGCAGTGCAGATGGCTACGGGTGTTGCTGGTGTGACTCGGTAACGCTGGTGGTGCTGATGGTGCTGTTACTGCCGGTGTTGCGGGTGGTGCCTGTATTTCTTGTGTTGCCGGTCTTGCTGGTCTTGCTGGTCTTGCTGGTCTTGCTGGTTACGAGGACCGCGAGCGGTGCGGTACTGGTGTGCTCCGGGCGGTGCGGGCGTCGGAAGTGTGACGTTCCTGGGAGGCACGCACCGCCCGGAGGGCTTGGGGGATCCCGGGGGCTCAGACTCCGTTTCCCGTGAGGTGCTCGGGGCGGACCGGGGTCTTGTTCAGCGCCAGACCCGTCGCGTCCCGGATCGCCGCGAGGACGGCCGGGGTGGACGAGAGGGTCGGAGCCTCGCCGACACCGCGCAGGCCGTACGGCGCGTTCGGGTCGGCGAGCTCCAGGACATCGACCGGCATCGCCGGAGTGTCGAGGATGGTCGGGATCAGATAGTCCGTGAAGGACGGGTTGCGTACCTTCGCGGTCTTCGGATCCACGATGATCTCCTCCATCACCGCGACGCCCAGCCCCTGGGTGGTGCCACCCTGGATCTGACCGACGACGGAGAGCATATTGAGGGCCTTGCCCACGTCCTGCGCGGTGGCGAGCTCGACGACCTTGACGAGGCCGAGCTCGGTGTCCACCTCGACCACCGCGCGGTGCGCGGCGAAGCTGTACTGGACGTGACCGTTGCCCTCGCCGGTGACCAGGTCGAACGCCTGGGTCGGGCGGTGCCGGAACTCCAGCTCCACATCGATCTCCTCGCCCTCCAGGACGTCCGCGAGGTCGGCGAGGACCTCGCCGCCGTCGGTGACGACCTTGCCGGCTTCGAGCAGGAGCTCGGCCGTGGCCCAGGCGGGGTGGTAGGAGCCGAACTTGCGGCGGCCGATCTCCAGCACCCGGGCCCGGACGGCCTCGCAGGTGTTCTTCACGGCGCCGCCGGTCATGTACGTCTGCCGGGAGGCGGAGGTGGAGCCGGCGGAGCCGACCTGGGTGTCGGCCGGGTGAATGGTCACCTGCGCGACACCCAGCTCCGTGCGGGCGATCTGGGCGTGCACGGTGACACCGCCCTGACCGACCTCCGCCATGGCCGTGTGGACCATCGCGACGGGCCGCCCGTTGATCACTTCGAGGCGCACCCGGGCGGTGGAGTAGTCGTCGAAACCCTCGGAGAAGCCGACGTTCTTGATGCCGACCGCGTAGCCGACACCCCGGACGACGCCTTCGCCGTGCGTGGTGTTGGACAGGCCGCCGGGCAGGGCGCGCACGTCGGCGGCCTCGCCGGCCGACAGCCACTGCTGCTCGGGCGGCAGCGGGCGGGCCTTGACGCGGCGCAGGAGTTCGGCGACCGGGGCCGGGGAGTCCACGACCTGGCCCGTCGGCATGATCGTGCCCTGCTCCATGGCGTTGAGCTGTCGGAACTCGACCGGGTCCATGTTCAGCTTCGCCGCGAGCCGGTCCATCTGGGCCTCGTAGGCGAAGCAGGCCTGGACGGCGCCGAAGCCGCGCATCGCGCCGCAGGGCGGGTTGTTGGTGTAGAGCGCGATCGCCTCGATGTCGACGTTGTCCACGACGTAGGGACCGACGGAGAGCGAGGAGGCGTTGCCGACGACGGCCGGGGAGGCCGAGGCGTAGGCGCCGCCGTCCAGGACGATCCGGCACGTCATGTGCGTGATCCTGCCGTCCTTGGTGGCGCCGTGCTCGTAGGAGAGCTTCGCCGGGTGGCGGTGCACATGGCCGAAGAAGGACTCGAACCGGTTGTAGACCATCTTGACGGGCTTGCCGGTGCGCAGTGCCAGGAGGCAGGCGTGGATCTGCATCGAGATGTCCTCGCGGCCGCCGAAGGCGCCGCCGACGCCGGAGAGCGTCATACGGATCTTCTCCGGCGGCAGTCCGAGGACCGGGGCGATCTGCTGGAGGTCGGAGTGCAGCCACTGGGTGGCGACGTACAGGTCGACGCCGCCGTCGTCGGCGGGCACCGCGAGGCCGGACTCCGGGCCGAGGAAGGCCTGGTCCTGCATGCCGAAGGTGTACTCGCCCTGGACGATCACGTCGGCGCGTGCGCGCGCCTGTTCCACGTCGCCGCGGACGATCGGCTGGCGGTGCACGATGTTGGGGTGCGGGACGTGCGCGGCGTGGTGGTCGTCGCGGTTCTCGTGGATCAGCGGCGCGTGCGGGGCGGTGGCCGAGGCCTCGTCCGTGACGAGCGGCAGCTCCGTGCACTCGACCCTGATCTTGGCGGCGGCGCGGCGTGCGGTCTCCGGGTGATCGGCGGCCACGAGGGCGACCGGCTCGCCGTGGTGACGGATGCGGCCGTGGGCCAGGACCGGGGTGTCCTTGATCTCCAGGCCGTAGTGCTTCACCTTGGCCGGCAGGTCGTCGTAGGTGAGCACGGCGTACACGCCGGGCATCGCGACGGCCTCGGTGATGTCGATGTTCTCGATCCGGGCGTGGGCCACGGTGGAGCGCAGGGTGTGGCCCCAGAGCATGTCCTCGTGCCACATGTCCGAGGAGTAGGCGAACGCGCCGGTGACCTTGAGGGTGCCGTCCGGACGCAGGGTCGATGCGCCGATGCCGCCCTCGACGTGGTTCTGGGACACGTTGGTGGGTGTGCCGGCCGGTGTGGTGCGGGTTTCGCGCGCCATGGTCACACCGCCTCTTCCTGACGGGCGGCCGCGAGGCGGACCGCGTCCAGGATCTTCTCGTAACCGGTGCAGCGGCACAGGTTGCCCGAGAGCGCCTCGCGGATGTCGGCGTCGGACGGCTCGGCGTTGCGCTCCAGGAGCTCGTCGGCGGCGACCAGGAGACCCGGGGTGCAAAAACCGCACTGCACGGCGCCGGCATCGATGAAGGCCTGCTGGATCGGGGCGAGCGCGTCCGCCTCTCCAGTCTGCCCGTCCTCGGCCCGCGAGCCGAACTCGTCATCGGGTCCGTGGGCCGACCAGCGCCGGGCGGCGTCGATGGAGGTACCGCGGGCGCCCGGGTCGCGGCCGGCGGCGGCGCGGTGGGCGGCGTAGTCGGCCAGGCCCTCCACGGTGACGACCTCGCGGCCCTCGGCCTGACCGGCCGCGACCAGACAGGCACAGACGGGCACGCCGTCGAGACGGACCGTGCAGGAGCCGCACTCGCCCTGCTCGCAGGCGTTCTTCGACCCCGGAAGCCCCATGCGCTCGCGCAGGACGTACAGGAGGCTCTCGCCCTCCCAGACGTCGTCGGCCTGCTGCTCGCGCCCATTGACCGTGAAGTTCACGCGCATGGTCATGCAGCTCCTTCCAGGGTGCGGCCGTCGCCGCGGTAGGACTCCCAGGTCCACATCAGCGTGCGGCGGGCCATGACGCCGACGGCGTGCCGGCGGTAGCTCGCGGTGCCGCGGACGTCGTCGATCGGGTTGCAGGCGGCCGAGGCGAGCTGGGCGAACTGCTTGGCGATCGACGGGGTGATGATCTTGCCGTTGTCCCAGAAGCCGCCTTCGTCGAGCGCCGCGTTGAGAAATTCTTCGGCGGTCTTCGCCCGAATGGGGGTAGGGGCGGCCGAACCGATGCCGGTGCGGACCGTGCGCGTGGCGGGGTGCAGGGCCAGGCCGAACGCGCAGACCGCGATGACCATGGCGTTGCGGGTGCCCACCTTGGAGAACTGCTGGGGCCCGTCCGCCGTGGGGATGTGGACCGCCTTGATCAGCTCGTCCGCCGCCAGGGCGCTGCGCTTGACGCCCTTGTAGAAAGCGTCGATCGGGATCAGCCGGACACCGCGTGCCTGCGACTCGACCTCGACGTCGGCTCCGGAGGCCAGCAGCGCCGGGTGGGCGTCACCGGCCGGCGAGGCGGTGCCGAGGTTGCCGCCGACGCCGCCGCGATTGCGGATCTGCGGGGAGGCGACGGTGTGCGAGGCGAGTGCCAGGCCCGGCAGTTCGGCGCGCAGGTTCTCCATGATCTCGGTGTACGGAACGGAGGGGCCGAGCCGGACGCTGTCCGCTCCGACCTCCCACTGGGCCAGCTCGCCGATGCGGTTCAGGTCCAGCAGGTACTCGGGCCTGCGGTGATCGAAGTTGATCTCGACCATGATGTCGGTGCCACCCGCGATGGGCACAGCGGTGGGGTGCTCGGCCTTGACGGCGAGCGCCTCCTCCCAGCTGGCGGGGCGAAGGAAGTCCATGACTGGCTCCTCTTCTCAAGATCGCGGTGTTCCGTGGGCGACCCGCGTGGCAGCGGGTCTTCGGCATCCAGGTCGTTCATCTGTTGTTAACGCGGTGTGAGATCAGTACACAAGCCACGATCCCTCGGGTGCAGTCACCGAAACCATGAAGCAGTTGGCTGGTCTCCGCTCACGTTCTGTAGATTCGTATGAAAGGCGGTGCTCTGTTGACCCACCGTCTTCCAACGGCAACATCAAGACAGATCGGCGGCGACACGCGATGCGGCTGCGCGCACTTCTGGAAACCGACGCGCTGGGGCTGCGGCTGCTCGGCGGCGAGGACGAGCTGGACCGTACGGTGCGGGGAGTAATGACCACCGACCTGCGGGATCCGAGCCGCTACCTCACCGGCGGAGAGCTGGTTCTGACGGGTCTCGCCTGGCGCCGGGACGCCGAAGATTCTGAGCCATTCGTACGCATCCTCGCGGGTGCGGGCGTGGCCGGCCTCGCGGCCGGTGAGGCGGAGCTCAGCGCCATTCCCGATGATCTTGTTTTGGCTTGTTCTCGCCACCGTCTGCCGCTCTTCGCGGTGAATGAGTCGGTCGCGTTCGCAACGATCACGGAACATGTCGTACGGCAGGTCTCGGGCGAGCGCGCGGGCGACCTCGCGGCGGTCGTGGACCGTCACCGCAGGCTGATGACGTCGGGCCCGGCGGGGGGCGGCCCCGAGGTGGTCCTCGACCTGCTCGGTTCCGACCTCGATCTGCGGGCCTGGGTGCTTTCTCCGACCGGCCGCCAGATCGCGGGGGTCGGTGACCCGCTGCCGCCCGCGCTCGGCGCCGCGCTCGCTGCCGAGCACCTGGGTGCCACGCGCACCGGGCGCCGGGGCCCGCACCGGGCGGCCGTCGACGGAGTGACCTACTCGCTCTTCCCGATCCGCAACAACGGGCGGGGCGCCGCGCCCGCCGCCCGTGACGTGCGCGAGAGCGTGCTTTCGGACTGGCTGCTCGCCGTCGAGGCGGACGCGAGCGACTGGCCGGCCGCCCGGCTCGACCTGCTCCAGGGCGTCACCCAGCTCATCGCGGTCGAGCGCGACCGGCGCGACGCGGCCCGTACGGTGCGCCGCAGGCTCGCCCAGGAGGTGCTCGAACTGGTGCAGGCCGGCGCCGCGCCCGCCGAGATCGCGGCCCGCCTCAGGGTCGCGGCCCCGGTGCTGCTGCCCGGGCTCGGCTCTGCGCCGCACTGGCAGGTCGTAGTGGCCCGGGTGGACTGGGAGCGGGACTCGGGCGCGGAGATCGAGAGCGGCCCGGTCGCCCAGTCCCTCCTGGAGGAGATCCTCGTCGACCCCGCGGTCGTCGGCGCCGAGTCCTCCGACCGGATCGCCGTGGCCCACGCGGGCGACGAGGCGATCGCGCTCGTACCGCTGCCCCCGGTCACGGCCGAGGACGCCGAGGGCGGTCTGCACGCCGACGCGCTCCTCAACGTCGTCCGCGCGCCGCTCTCGGCGGGTCTCGCCGACGACGGCCGCCTGACACTGGGTGTCAGCGCCGCGGTGCACTCCGCTGAGGGTCTGCGCGGCGCTCTGGAAGAGGCCCGGCACGCCCGCCGGGTCGCCGCGGCCCGCCCCGGCCGGGTGTGCGCGGCCGGCCACCACGAGCTGGCCTCGCATGTGCTGCTGCTGCCGTTCGTGCCGGACGACGTGCGGCGCGCCTTCACGGCCCGCCTCCTGGACCCGCTGCGCGACTACGACCGGCGCCACCGGGCCGAACTCATCCCGACCCTGGAGGCCTTCCTGGACTGCGACGGATCGTGGACCCGGTGCGCGACGCGGCTGCACCTCCACGTCAACACCCTGCGCTACCGGGTGGGCAGGATCGAGCAGTTGACGGCCCGTGACCTGTCACGTCTGGAGGACAAGCTGGACTTCTTCCTGGCGCTTCGTATGAGCTGACAGTCGATCCCCGGCCAGTGTCGGACGATTGTGAACTCATTCACGCACCCCCCTTGGCCCGGCGTGCCATTCCGTGTTCAGATGCGGATCTACTCAGCAGCTCGATGGCGCGCTCGGGGAGGGCAACGTGGCGCTTACCGCCATGTCTGGTTCCGGAACGACTGCAGATGACGGGGATCCGCTCCAGACCGCGGTATGGCGGCTGCGCTCGCGCGGCTGCTGGACGGATGCCGCGGCGCTGCTCGAACCACATGCGGGAACGCCGGCCGGCGCCCTCCAGCGCACCGCGCTCCTCACCGAGCGCTGTGTCTACACCGAGTCCGGCTGGGCGGAGGCCGACGAGGCGCTGCGCGCCGCCGAGGCCATCGCCCGCAGCGACGAGGACCGCGGCGCCGCCGCCTGCGAGCGCGGCTATCTCGCGTACGCCTCCACGCTGTTCGGGGTGCGCGACCGGGCGGACGAGGCGCGTTCGGCGTTCGGCCGGGCCGCCGCGCTGACCGCGCCGGCCGGACGCGGCCGTGCGCTGCTCGACTTCCGCCGCGGCCTGCTCGCCGAGAACGTGGCCGACGCGCCCCAGGCCGCCCGCGCCGCCTACCGCCGCGCCCACGAGGGCGCCGAGGCGCACGGCGACATCCTGCTGCTCTCCTTCACCTGGCGCCATCTGGCCGGACTCGCCCTGCGCGACGGGGAGTTGGCGGAGGCGCGGCACGGCTTCACCGAGTCCCTGCGGATCCGCGAGGAGCTCGGCTACCTCATCGGCACGGCCCCGGCGCTCGCCGCGCTTGCCGACACCGAGGAGGAACCGGCCTCGACCCGGCTGCGCACGGAGGCCGCCCGTCTCGTACGCCTCCTCGGCGTGCCCACGTGGCTGGTGGCCCATCTGGGGGCGGTGCCACCCCCGTCACCGGCGACCTGACGGCACGTCACCTCAACGAACCCGTCAGCTCGACCAGCCCGTCAGCTCGACGAACCGGCTTGACGCGTACGGGAGTTGAGCCGAGCCGCAGCGGGCCGGATCAGAGCGCGGAACCGGTGAAGTGTTCCCGTACAAGGGCCTGGACGACCGGCAGGTTCTGGGCGCACAGGGCGTCCAGGAGGGCCAGGTGCTCGGCCGCGTCGGCCACCAGGTCGGCCCGGCGGGCGACCGGCGCCTCGGTCAGCGGCCACTGCGAGCGCCGGTGCAGATCGTCGGCGACCTGCACCAGCTGCCGGTTGCCCGCGAGGGCGAGGACCGCGCGGTGGAAGGCCCGGTCGCACTCGGCGTATCCCGCCCGGTCACCGGTCGCGGCCGCCTCGGTGGTGGCCTCGGCGAGCGGGCGCAGCTCGGCCCAGCGGGCCGCCGGCACGCTGCGGGCGAGCCGCAGCATCACCGGAACCTCGATCATGGCCCGCACCTCGGCGAGTTCGGCGAGCTCATGGGCGCTGCGCTCGGTGACCCGGAAACCCCGGTTGGGCACGACCTCGACCGCGCCCTCGATGCTGAGCTGCTGCATGGCCTCGCGCACGGGAGTCGCGGAGACCCCGAACCGCTCCCCCAGCGCCGGCGCCGAGTACACCTCGCCGGGCACGAGCTCGCCGTCGACCAGCGCGGTGCGCAGGGCGGCCAGGATCTGGCCGCGTACGGAGTGGCGATGGACGGCTCGGGGCGCGGGCGGCTCGCTGTGGGTGTGTTCGCCGCGCGCGTCGCTCCGGGTCTGGCCGGGGACGCGGGGTGACCCGGACGGAGGCATCGCCGCCTCCCGCGCGCTGCCCTGCTCCACCCCGGCCTCCTACGGCTCCGCCTGCCCCACACAGACCATAGGCGGACAAAGCGCGAGTTCAAACATCACAGCGATCGGCTAAGGTAAGCCTTACCTGTCAACGATCGCGATTAGGTGGTCCCGTATGACCGTCTCCACCTTGCTGCCCCGCCCGCTTCCCAGCCCGCCGCCGAGCCCCGTGGCGGACTCCTACGCCCGGCTCGCCGAGGTGTTCTCCGGCCTGGAGATCAGGGAGCCGGCCGAGGCGGAGGAGGCGCCCCGCGGCGCGGGCTGGGTCGGCGCGGCGGAGCTCGCGGAGGGCGGCGCGGCCCTCGACACCTTCCTGGCCTGGGACAACGCCCAGGTCATACGGGACTACGGCCACCAGGCCCGCCCCGACGTCATCGCCTCTTTCGGCTTCCACCGTTACGCCTGGCCGGCCTGCCTCCTGGTGACGGTGCCGTGGTTCCTGCACCGGCGGGTGCCGCGGATCCCGGTCGCCGACGTGGCGTTCCAGCGCACGCTCGGCCGGATGACCGTACGGGTGCGGGATTTCGCCTGTCTGCCCGGCGACCCGGCCGCGGCCCTGCCGGGGGCCCGTGTCGTACGGGACGAGGAGGAGCTGCGGGGCGAGGTACGGGCCGCGGTGGCCGACCACCTGGGCCCGGTGCTCGACGGCTTCGGGCCGCGCATGCGGCGCGGCAGGCGGGCGTTGTGGGGCATGGCGACCGACGAGATCGTGGAGGGGCTCTGGTACGTCGGCGCGCTGCTCGGCGAGGAGCCGCGCGCGATGGCCGAACTCGACGCGCTGCTCCCCGGCACCGCGAAGCCGTACGTGGGCACCCCCGGCTTCCGCGAGCTGACCGCGCCGGACGGACGGCGGCTGCCGACCCGGGACCGCGCGAGCTGCTGCTTCTTCTACACGATCCGCCCCGAGGACACCTGCGTCACCTGTCCCCGCACCTGCGACGCGGACCGGGTGGAGCGGCTCAGCGCCGCTTCCTGACTCCATGCCACCCGTACGGGTGAGCACCGGTCGAACCCAACTGGGCTGCGGGGAACGAAAGTTCGGGCCAATACCCCCTATCCGACCTCCCTCGGACTCCGTTGGCGTCCTCTTGCCCCGAAACCCCCTTGCCGCCCCGTACGGCTGGAGCAGTATGGCGGCCGATACGCCCTACGCGATGCAAGGGACACCGCATGCGACTGACCGACATATCGCTGGACTGGCTGCTTCCGGGCGGCGTGATGATCGTGGGGGTCGTCGTGGCTCTGGTAGTGCTCGCGCGCGGCAAGCGCACCGCTGACAACGCCACCGGGGACGACTCGTGGGAACGCAGCGAGGAGCGCCGCAGAAGGAAGGAGGCGGTGTACGGCACCGCTTCCTATGTGCTCCTGTTCTGCTGCGCGGCGGTGGCCGCCGCGCTCTCCTTCCACGGTCTGGTCGGCTTCGGCCGGCAGAACCTGAATCTGACGGACGGCTGGGAGTACCTCGTTCCGTTCGGCCTCGACGGCGCGGCCATGTTCTGTTCCGTGCTCGCGGTGCGCGAGGCGAGTCACGGTGACGCGGCGCTCGGCTCGCGGCTGCTCGTGTGGACGTTCGCGGGCGCGGCGGCCTGGTTCAACTGGGTGCACGCGCCGCGCGGCATGGCGCACGCGGGCGCCCCGCAGTTCTTCGCCGGGATGTCGCTGTCGGCGGCGGTGCTCTTCGACCGCGCCCTGAAGCAGACCCGCCGCGCCGCCCTGCGCGAACAGGGCCTGGTTCCGCGGCCGTTGCCGCAGATCCGGATCGTACGGTGGCTGCGCGCCCCGAGGGAGACCTTCGGCGCCTGGTCGCTGATGCTCCTGGAGGGCGTACGCACCCTGGACGAGGCGGTCGACGAGGTCCGCGAGGACAAGCGCACCAAGGAGGAGAACAAGCTGCGCAGGCGCGACCAGGAAAAGCTGGACCGGGCGCACTTCAAGGCGCTCAGCCGGCAGAACCGGGCCTGGGGACGCGGCCGGGGCGGCGGCCGTCAGGTCGACGTCCAGGGGATCGGCGCGGGGCCGGGCTCCGCGCAGCCCAAGGCCGTCGCGGAGCCGGCCATAGCGGAGCCGGGACAGCTGCCCCTGCGCAACCGGCCCTCCCTGCAAGCCGTCGGGACCACCGATCCCGCGGCGGCCGGCCCGGCGTCCCGGGCCGTGGACCTCACCGCCGAGGACGACACCCAGGCCCTTCCCCGGCTCGACTCCCTGGAGCGCAAACTGAAGGACCTTGAGCAGCAGTTCGGATAACGGCGGCGGCCCGGTCCGGGCGGGGGCGGACCGCACCGCGAGGCCGCGGACCGCACCGCGAGGCTCCCTCGCGGGTGGCGGCCCGGGCAGCGCGCGTTGTTCGTCGGTGGCTTTCGATGCTCTCGACGCCGCACCGGTCGGCGCGTGCACCAGCACCGTGGCGGCGCGTGCACTAACACCTGGGCGGTGCCCCGCCGTCGAGTTCGAACCAGACGGCCTTCCCCCGGTCGTGTTCGCGCACGCCCCAGGCGTCGGCCAGCGCCTCCACGAGGAGCAGCCCCCTGCCGTGCGTACCGTCGTCGCAGGATGGCCGGTACGGCGTGGGCAGATCGGCCACGAAGTCCTTCACCTCCACGCGGAGCCCGGACTCCCCGACCACGACGGTGACCACGGCGCCCCGGTCGGTGTGGATGAGGGCGTTGGTCACCAGCTCGCTGGTGAGCAGCTCCGCCACGTCGGCCGCGTCCGCATGCGGCGACGACGCGAGAAGTTCCCGCAGCGCGCGGCGGACGTCCCGCACCGCGGCCAGGTCGGCCTGCCCCACTCTCCTGCACAGCAGACGCTGGTCCCCCTGCTGCGCATCAGGTGTCCGGACGGGCCCGCTCCCCGCGGGACCGAATCCTGCCTGATGCCCTGTCATAACCCCCACCTGCACGGTGTGACGACCTTCTTTCCCTCGAACACGCACACGGGATGCATGCCCCGCCTGGCCACGGTCACGCATCGTGATTCCGCGACAACCGAAAGAGAGTGCTCTGCCCGCCCCCGCGAGATATCTCGGCAGTACGTCAACTACCGTCGTCGGAGCGGGGGTTGGGCGGCCCGTGCGCCCGTGTCTGCGCCCCGCGCGACCCCACGTCCGAAGGCCCTCCTCCCTCGCCGTTTGGCATGTGCCGGTCGAATCAGCGCGCCCCCGCCGAGCCCGTTGACGCCCGGATACGTAGGATTCGACGCCGTTACGCGGCAGAGCCCGGCCGGGCCGAGGGGCGGGTTCCGGATCGGAGGAGGGGTTTCCGGGCGTTCGCGGGCGTTACGAGGGGCCGAGATCGGCGGTGGGCGCCGGTCGCGAATCCTCCGCGCGGACGCGGGCTTCGGGGCGGCGGCGCTGGTGAACGCCTCGGCCTGCCCCGCGCGGCGCGTTCCCGCAGGCAGGGGGCGCATCCGGGCGGCAGCGCGTGAGGCGGGCGCGCGCCGGGTGTCCACGCCCGGGCACGCCCCGATCCCCGGCAGGGTCGCACGTCCGGGGACCGACGACTCCCCGAGAGACGCGGTGACCACAAGAGGCCGCCCCATGTGCAGATGCAGCGCTCCTGAAATCGGCGTACCCGACGACCGACCGGTGCACGCAAAGCTGGGCGCGGCGCTGGGGCCCGAGCCCGTGGGTGAGGGGCGCGATCCGGTCCTCAGCACGGCTGCGGCGCGCGGCCGTGGGGTCGCGCCGTCCGCCCCGGGGCGCGTACAGCCTCTCGTACGGCGCTCCCGACCGGTTGGGGAAGACGGCGCTGCTGCATCGGTCCCACGCCGTCCCGCCCGTTCACGGGCCACCCGCGCGCACCGGCGGCCGCACAAGACGTAGGCGCGCGTACGTCCCGCGGCAGACGGCACGCTCGCCGGGGCCGATCAGTAGGGCACCGTGCCGCACCAGGTCTGCGCCCACGCCGACGCGCCGTACTTGTTGGCCGCGCGCACCGCGACACAGATCTCGTCGCCCGAGTAGGGACCGTTGATCGTGTAGCCGAGGCCGCCGGTGGAGAGGATGGTGTCCACGCTCTTCTTCGTGAAGTTGCTGCCCTTGTTGGTGTAGTGGATGTCGTAGCGGGTCGCCCTGGAGACCGCAGGCCAGCTCACGGCGATCGGCATGGAACACGCGCCGACGCAGGAGTTGGTGTACTCCAGCTTGTAGGCGGTCATGGCCGGCGGCGGGGAGCCCGCGGTCGACCCGGACGAGCCCGATGACCCGGACGAGCCGGACGAACCCGTACCGCCGGAGCTTCCGCCCGATCCGGCGTGGCCCGTGGCGCCGGAGCCGCCGACCGCTCCCCCGCCGGCGCCCCGGGTGGAGCCGCCGCCGGTCGCGCTGCCGCCGCCTCCGGAGGACACCGCGCCGCCGCCGCTCTGGGCGTTCTGCCCGTCCGCGCCGCCGACGGTGACGCCGCCCTTGCCGTCCTGCCCCTGCGTATCGCCCTTGGCCTGGTCGCTCGGCGCCGCGGACGGTGAACTACTGGCCGCACTGGGCGAGTTGCTCGCCAGAGGCGTGGCGCTGACGGCGGGCCCGGCACTCGCGCCGGCACTCGCGTGGGCGCTCGCGCTGCTACTCGGCGGCTTGCCGTGGGCGTCGTTCCTGCCGTCGCTCGCGAAGGGCTGGAGCACGGCGACCGTGCCGCCGCCGACGGTGAGCACGGCGATGACGGGGAGCACGATGAGCCTGCGCCGGCGGGGCTTCTTCTCGGGCTCGCGCGCCGTGATGGTGCCGTCCCCCACGAGCCCGTCGGGCGGCGGGGTTCCCGGCCCGAGGGCGATGGTCGCCCGGTCCACGGGCTCCTCCCGCAGGGGCTTCGCCTCCGCGTCGAGCAGCCGCGCGGACTGCTGCGCGATGCGCGCCACGACGCGTGCGGGCAGCCAGGCGCCGCGCGCGCCGCTCGGACGTGGACGTTCCGGGTCGGCCAACAGCTCGTCCACAGTGGGCCGTTGGTCGATGTCCTTCTCCAGGCACCGGGTGATGAACGCGCGCAGCGCATCGTCCTCGACACCCGACAGGTCGGGCTCGCCCTCCACGATCTGGAACATCACGGCATGCTGGTTGCTGGCCCCCTGCCCGAACGGCAGCTGTCCCGTCGCCGCGTAGGTCAGCACACACCCGAGCGTGAACACGTCGCTCTCGACCCCGGCGCTCTGGCCGCGCACCTGTTCCGGCGACATGAACCCGGGAGAGCCGACCGCCATCCCCGTGCTGGTCAGCAGGGACTCCACGGAGGTTTCCAGGGCCCGGGCGATCCCGAAGTCGATGACCTTGGCGCCGTCCACGGTGAGCATCACATTGGACGGTTTCAGGTCGCGGTGCACGATCCCCGCGCCGTGAATGTCCTTGAGCGCCTTCAACAGCCCCTCGGCCAGGGCGTACAGAGACGTGGCGGGCAGCGGCCCGTACCGCCGCACGATCTGTTCGAGCGAGAGCCCGGGCACGTATCCCGTGGCCACCCAGGGCGGTTCGTCGCCCGGGCCCGCGTCGATGACCGGCGCCGTGTACCGCTCCCCGACCTTGCGCGCCGCCTCGATCTCCCGGCGGAACCGCGCCCGGAAGTGTTCGTTGGACACGTGCTCCTCGTGCACGACCTTCACCGCGACGGTGCGCCCGCTCTCCGACCGGGCGAGGAACACCCGCCCCATGCCGCCGGCGCCGAGCCGGCCCAGCAGCAGATACGGTCCGATCCGCGCGGGGTCACTGGCCGCGAGCGGTTTGATCCCCCCGTCGACGTAATCGTCCTTGTCGCCGTGCCCGTCCCCGTTAGTACCGCTCATGATGATGTGGCTCCCCCGGCCCTTCTCGCCTGGTCATCGGCGCAACTCGGCTGAGCGTAGTCGGTGTTGGGACGCCGAGTGAAGGTGAGGACGCGCGGGGCGGGCGGGACGGTTCTGCGGGCCGGGCGGTCACTTGGCCACCACTGGGCCGTCGCCTGGGCCTCGCCTGGGCCGTCGCTGGGCCTCGCCTGGCCGTCACTGGGCCGTCGCCTGGGCCTCGCCTGGGTCGTCGCTGGGCCGTCACCCGCGTCGCCGCTGGGTCGCCGCTTGAGGGGGCTCTACGGCCTCGGGACGTTGCGGAGGTTCGAGCGGGCCATCTGGAGCATGCGGCCCACCCCGCCGTCCAGGACGATCTTGCTGGCGGAGAGCGCGAAGCCCGACACCATGTCGGCGCTGATCTTCGGCGGAATGGAGAGCGCGTTGGGATCGGTGACGATGTCGACCAGGGCCGGTCCCTTGTGCTGGAAGGCGTCCTTGAGAGCGCTCCCAAGCTGCTTGGGCTTGTCCACCCGCACTCCGTACGCCCCGGCGGCTCGCGCGATCGCCGCGAAATCGGGGTTGTGGTTGGTCGTTCCGTACGAAGGCAGACCTGCCACGAGCATCTCCAACTCGACCATGCCGAGCGAGGAGTTGTTGAAAAGCACGATTTTCACGGGCAGGTCGTACTGGACGAGCGTGAGAAAGTCGCCCATCAACATCGAGAAGCCGCCGTCGCCGGACATCGAGATCACCTGGCGGTTCCGGTCGGTGAACTGGGCGCCGATGGCCTGCGGCAGCGCGTTGGCCATCGAGCCATGGCTGAACGAACCGATGATGCGGCGCCTGCCGTTGGGCGAGATGTAGCGGGCCGCCCAAACGTTGCACATCCCGGTGTCGACGGTGAACACCGCGTCGTCGTCGGCGAGTTCGTCCAGGACCGAGGCCACGTACTCGGGGTGGATCGGGACGTGCTTCTCCACCTTGCGGGTGTACGCCTTGACGACGCCCTCCAGCGCATCGGCGTGTTTCTTCAGCATCTTGTCGAGGAACTTGCGGTCCGTCTTCACCTTCACCCGCGGTGTCAGACAGCGCAGCGTCTCCTTCACGTCGCCCCACACCGCGAGGTCCAGCTTCGAGCGCCGGCCCAGGTGTTCGGGGCGCACATCCACCTGGACGATCTTGACGTCGTCGGGCAGGAAGGCGTTGTACGGGAAGTCGGTGCCGAGAAGGATCAGCAGATCGCACTCGTGGGTCGCCTCGTACGCGGCGCCGTACCCGAGAAGCCCGCTCATGCCGACGTCGTACGGGTTGTCGTACTGGATCCACTCCTTGCCGCGCAGGGCGTGGCCGACCGGCGCCTTGACGCGCTCCGCGAACTCCATGACCTCCGCGTGCGCTCCCGCCGTGCCGCTGCCGCAGAACAGGGTGACGCGTTTGGCCTTGTCGATGAGGGCCGCGAGCTTGTCGATCTCGGTGTCACCGGGCCGCACGGTGGGCCGGGACGTCACGAGGGCGTGGTCGATCGCCTTGTCGGGGGCGGCCGCGGAGGCGATGTCGCCGGGCAGCGCGAGGACGCTGACCCCGCCCCGGCCGATCGCGTGCTGGATCGCCGTCTGCATCACGCGGGGCATCTGCTGCGGGTTCGAGATCAGCTCGCTGTAGTGGGAGCACTCCCGGAACAGCTGGTCGGGGTGGGTCTCCTGGAAGTAGCCGAGGCCGATCTCGGAGGACGGGATCTGCGAGGCGAGGGCGAGGACGGGGGCCATCGAGCGGTGCGCGTCGTACAGGCCGTTGATGAGGTGGAGGTTGCCCGGCCCGCACGATCCGGCGCACGCGGCGAGGCTGCCGGTGAGCTGGGCCTCGGCACCGGCCGCGAACGCGGCCACCTCCTCGTGCCTGACCTGGATCCAGTCGATGCCCGGGGTGCGGCGGATGGCGTCGACGACGGGGTTCAGACTGTCGCCGACGACTCCGTACAGCCGCTTGACGCCCGCGCGCCGGAGGATGTCGACGAACTGCTCCGCAACGTTCTGCTTGGCCATGGGTCCATCAACCCATGGCCCGCGCGGTTACGCCTCCCAGACCGCGACTGCCGTACGGTCGTCGGCGTAACCCTTCACCCTCAGCTGGAGGTCGGCGAGGTACTCGGCGAGGCCCGGCGGCTCGGGGCGGGCCCAGCGTTCGGCCAGCTCCTTGCCGAGAGCGCTCTCACCGCGCAGGGGTTCGGCGAGGCCTGCGCTGCACAGCAGAAGGGTGTCGCCCGGACGGGCCACCGAGGCCCGGAAGCGGAACGGTTCGCCCGGCGGCGCCGGCGGGCCGATGTAGGGGCGGGCGGGCTCGACGGTGTTCAGGTCCATCGTGAGGCGGTCCCCCTGCGGGGTCTCGGCGGGGGCGGAACCGAAGCCGACGACCGGCGCCCCGGGCACGGCGCCGGGCTCGGGCACGACGGGCTCTATGTCCTGCCACACGCCGCCGCGCAGCCGGAACAGACCGCCGTGTCCGACGCCGAAGAAGACCCGGGTGCGGCAGGCGGGATCGGCCGAGAGCAGCAGACAGCGCAGGCTCGCGGTGTACTCCTCCGGCGGCATCCCGAGCTCGCCCGCGCGGGCCCGCAGCAGGCCGTAGCTGCGGTCGGTGAGCCGGTGCAGGCCCGACTTGAGGTCGCCGCGCCGGCCGGCCCTGATGTCCTCGGCGAGCCGGAGGTGGCTGCGGCCGATGGCACCGCCGATCCAGTGGCAGGCGTCGGCGGCGGCGAGGTGGGCCCGGTCGCTGGTGCGTGCGCCGCTGGCCACCGCGACCAGCACGAGAGCGCTCTCACCGGTGCCGAAGCGGGCGGTGAGCAGGGCGTCGCGGCGGGGCTCGCCGCGGTAGCGGGCGGAGTCGCCGCGCGAGGATCCGGCCCGCAGGACGTACGCGCCGTAACGGGCGCCGTCGAGCACGGTGTCGGCGACGAGTTCGTCGAGTCCGTCGGGGCGGGCGCCCGGCAGCGCGGTGGGCTCGGCGTCGTAGGTGGGCGGCCCGTCGCCCACATGGCCGGTACGGGGCCGGGGCACCGGGGCGAACTGCTCGGGCGGCGCGGTCTGCGCCGGCCCGAATCGCTCGTCGGGCGCGGTCTGCGCCGGCCCGAACTGCTCGTCGGGCGCGGTCAGGGGCGGGCCGGGCGTCTCGACGGGGGGTGTACGCAGACTCCGCGGCGCGTTTGCGACGCGCCGTTCGCCGTCGTCCCGCGGCGGCCCGGACGGAACCGGAGGCCGCCGCGCCCCCTCCACCGGACCACCCTCCGCCCACCCGGGCGGCAGCCCGGGCACGGGCTCGACCGGAGGCGGCGGAGCGGCCGGCACGGACGCCCACCAGGGGGCCCCACTTGACGGGGCGGTGCTGCTTGGCGGGGCGGTGGTGCTTGGAGCGGTGGTGCCGCTCGGCGGGGCTGTCCCGCCTGGCGTGGTGGTGCCGCTCGGCGGGGCGGAGGGGATGTGGCCCGGCGCGGCGGTGTGGCCCGGCGCTGCGGAGGGGGCGGTGGTGGCCGGCGCCTCGGGGGTACCGCTGGGCGGTGGAGGGGCGCTGTCGCGCGGCCCGGGAGATGAAGCGCCACCGGAAGAGGCGGGAACAGTACCGCTCGGCTCAGTGGCGGGAGTGCTGCCCGGCGGATTGACGTAGGTCCCGCTGGGCGGTGTTGGCGCGGTGGCGCTCGGCGGCGCGGGCGGAGGGGTGCTCCGGGGCGGCGCGGGCGGGGGGGTGCCCCCAAGCGGGCCCCGGGGGCGGTCCGCCTCGGCTCGGCCCGGGGCCGCCGGGTCGGGTTTGGCCGGGAGCGTGGCGGACGCCGACTCCTCCCGGGCCGCCGAGCCGGGGTCGGCCAGCGGCGCAGCCGACGCCGACGCGCCCGGGGCCGCCGAAGCGGAGGAGCCCGGCGGCGCCGCAGGCGCGGCGGACCCCGATGCGTCCGGGGCCGGGCTCGGGCGGGCCGCGGTCGGCGTGGGGCCCGGCCCGACCGGCCCAGCCGGTCCACCCGGCGCCGCCCGCTCCGGAGCACCCGGAGCCGCCGTGGACCCCACCGTGTCCGACGCCGAGTCGAAGCGGTCGTCGAGGGTGTCGCCCGAACCGTCGGGGCCGGTGTCCGGGGCCGACTCGTCGTACAGCCGGTGCCACCAGTCGTCGTCCCGGGTCTGCCTCTCCCCCTGCTGACTCATGCCCTTATTGTCCACCGCCGGAGGCACCCGAAAACGGGGCATCGGGAAAATGTGCTCAACGGACAAGTGTGGCAAGGGAAGCCGAGAGCCCGCCGGGTGCCCCCACCCCCCACGGGAGGGACACCCGGCGGACCCATCGCGTGGCTAACGCACGGAGTATGCGTTCACCACGGTCTGGGTGACCGAGTTGCCGTTGGCGTCGGTCAGTTCGGTCTTCAGGGTCACGTCCTTGGCGGCGGCGCCCGCATGGTTCACGGCGGCCGTCCAACTACCGCCGCGGTGGCTCGACTTGGCTTCGGTCCAGGTCGTACCGCCGTCGTAGGAGTACGACAGCTTGGCCGACACCAGGGCGGCCGGGGTGTAGCCGGCGTGGCCCGTGACGGAGAGCGCGATCGTCTGGCCGTCGGCGGCCGGGACCGTCTTGAGGCCGTCCGTCGGCACGCCGTAGTGGGGGAAGAGGAGCGGGATTGCCTGGGAGAGCGCGTTCGTGTCGAGGTGGGAGCGGAACGTCCAGCTCGTCACGACTTCCTGAGAGCGCTTCCAGACCGCGCCGGAGGGTCCGATCTTCTGGTTGTCGCTGATGAGTTCGTACGCCGCGTCGTCCGCGGGGACGGTGAACACCCCCGAGGGCCAGCCGCTGCTGTCGTAGTCCTCGCCGTTGCGGCGCAGGAGCAGGGAGCCGATGTCTCCGAACGAGCCGGGCTGCGCGCTGTGTTCGGTGTCGCCCCACATGTTCGGGGCGAAGCCCATCAGGTTGCCCTGGCGTTCGGCGGCGAGCAGGGGCTTGCCCGTCGCGTCGCGCCCGGCGTCGGGACCCACTACACCGTCGTACCAGCTCTCCCTGGTCTCGGTGCCCGGCCGGTAGGCCTTGGCCGGGGAGAGCATGAACTCGCCGAACGGGAAGCTGGACGAGACGAAGTGGTCCCAGGTGGTGCCGCTTGCGGTGTAGTACTCGGTGCGGGTCGAGGGGACGGCCACCAGGTCGATGCCGGAGACGCCGATCGGGTCGCCGCCGACGGGGCGGTGGGCGCTCACGCCGTCGATGAAGTCGGCCGGCACGCCCATCGAGTGGTAGGTGGAGACGTTGCGGCCGAGCTGTCCGTCGCGCACCCGGTAGGTGCGGTCGAAACGGAAGCCGCGGTCCTCCTGGAAGCCCAGGTTGTAGACGTATCCGCTCCTGGCCGTCGCTTTCCAGTCGAGGGTGACCGGGCCGTGCGCCAGGCGTCCGGCGAGCGCGGTCGCCTCGGCCGCCTCCACGGCGAGGGTGGGCAGCGGGCCGCCCGTGAAGCCGTACACCGGCAGCCAGCGGCCGGCCGAGGGGCGGTGCACGACGAGTGCCGTGGCGCCCGCCGCCTTGGCATCCCTGCCCAGGGTCGCGAGCGAGTCGGCGCCGTCCGGCACCGCCACGAGGGCGATCTTCCCGTCGACCCCGGCGGCCTTGAGCTCGTCCGGGGTGCCGTTGCCGGCGTCGACGAGTGGTGCGCGGCCGGTGCCGTCGAGGTTGTCGGAGCCGACGCTCGCGGTGAGCGGGTGCAGCGCGGGGCCGCCGGTCACGGACAGCTTCTCGAACTGCGGGGCGTACGCCCGCCAGTAGCTGCCGAACTCGAAGTCGCCCGTGCGGGCGTCGCCCTGGACGTCGGCGTAGTAGTCCTTGATCAGCCGGGTTCCGGTGATCGAGCCCGAGTGGAGCCATTGGCCGCCCCAGGAGCGGGCGAAGTCGAGGGTCGTGGTGCGGACCTCGCTCGGCCGGTCGGTCCGCACCGAGAGCCGGTGCGCGGCGCGGGCGTCCAGGACGAGCGTGGTGTCCTTCGTCAGGTCGAGCTGCGGGCGGCCGAGGTAGCTGACCGAGCCGACGTTCGCGCCGGTGGCGTCGCCGGGGTCGGCGGAGGCGACGAAGGAGGAGACGAAGTACGCGCCGGGGCGCAGCCGGTAGAGCTGGTCGGTGGCGCCCTCGTTGAAGCGGCGCTCGCCGGTCGCGGTGTCGGTGCCGATGACGTCGAGCGAGGAGGCGCCCGCGGCGGGCTTGCCCTGGCGGTCGACGAGCTTGACGCGCAGGGTGACGGTCTCCGGTTCGACGTACAGCGAGAACGGGGTGGAGACCTTGACGCCGTGCGCGGTGGCGAGCACGCGGCCGGTGACGTCTCCGTACTGGGCGGCCTTGAGGCGGGCGGCGGGGTCGAGGGTGAGCGGCACCTTGACGGTGGCGCCGGCCGGGACGGTCACCGATCCCGAACTCATCCTGGCTATACGGAAGTTGATGGGCGAGCCGTCGTTGCCGGTAACGCCCGCGACCTTGAGGTCGAGCCGCACGGAGCGATCGGAGACGTTGGTGTAGGGCACGGTGACGGTGGTGCGGTCGCTCGTGTCCTGCGGCCAGGCGAAGGTGCCGCCCTGCACGGCGGGCGCGCCGATGACGGTCTCGTCGATGGCGGCCTTGACGTCGAGCCGGCCGCCGCCGGTCTCGCGTACGTCCCCGGGGATGGCGCTGTCGGCGGACGAGACGAGCGCGGCCTTGATCTGCTGGGCGGTCCAGTCGGGGTGGCGCTGCTTGACGATGGCGGCGGCGCCCGCGACGTGCGGGGTGGCCATGGAGGTACCGGACATGGACTGGTAGGCGTAGATACCCCGGCCACCGGCGTTGGCGGCGAGGATGTCGACGCCGGGCGCGGTGATCTCCGGCTTCAGGGTGTGGGTGAAGGGCGCCGGGCCGCGGCTGGAGAAGCTCGCGGTGGTGTCGTCGTGGTCGACGGCGCCGACGGTCAGGACGGCGGGCGCGCAGCCGGGCGAGGACACGGTGTTCAGGCCCGGGCCCGCGTTGCCGGCCGCGACGACGAACAGGGTGTGGTCGGCCTGGGTGGCGAGCTGTTGTGCGGCGACGCTCATCGGGTCGGTGCAGTCGGTCGGCACGGGGCTGCCGAGCGACATGGAGACGACGTCCGCCTTGTTGCCGACGGCCCACTGCATGCCGGCGATGATCCATGAACTGTCGCCGGAGCCCGAGTCGTTGAGGACCTTGCCGACCAGCAGCGAGGTGCCGGGCGCGATGCCCTTCTGCTTGCCGCCGCTGGCCGCGCCCGAGCCGCCCACCGTGGAGGTGGTGTGGGTGCCGTGGCCCTGCCGGTCCTCGGTGTCGGGTGAGTCGGTGAAGTTCTCGGAGGCGGTGACGCGGCCCTTGAGGTCGGGGTGTTCGGCGTCGATCCCGGTGTCGAGGACGGCGACTCTGGTGCCCTTGCCGTCGTAGCCGGCGGCCTGGGCGAGGTCGGCGTGGATCTGCTGCGAGGACTGGTCGAGGGAGGCGGTCACCTTCCGGTCGAGCCACAGCTTCTTGATCCCGGCCGACGCGGAGCGGGTCCGGGGGCCGGTGACGTCGGCCCACAGCTGGGCGGCCTTGGCCTTGTCGGCGCTCAGGGCACGGCCGTTGACCGCGGGCAGGTTCAGGCCGGCCTTGGTGCCGCGCGGCACGGCCGGGGCCGCCGACCTCGCCGCAGCGCTGCCGTAGACCGCGATCAGCGGCATCGTCTTGGTGTGCGCGTCGTCGTAGCCCTGGCGGATGAGCCCGGCGACGTTGAAGAGTTCCTCGTCGACCGTGCCGGCGGCCAGCGCCGACGCCGCGTCGTCCGGGTAGACGTACAGCTCCTTGCCCGCCTGCCGGGTCTGCACGAGGGGTACGGAGCCGTCCTCGCGGGGCAGGGCGGTGACGCCGGTGGGCGTGCCGGAGGCGTCCCGGCTCACCACGACCTTGTCGCCGGTGACGAGGGTGACGGTGGCCGGTGTTCCCGTGCTGCTCGCGGCGGTGCCGACGAGAGGTCTCTTGGCGGTGTCCGCCGTGCCGTCGCCTCGTGGCGCTGCCACGGACGGCGCCACCGCGGTGACGGCGAGGGCGGCTGCGGTCGCCACCCCCAGAGCCGTACGCGATATCGGGCGCATCGCTCTCCCCAGATGATTCCGGAACAAAAGACACCCGTGCCCGAAGAGCACAAATGCCGTGCGCCCGGAGGCGGTTGGTGCTGCGGTGGCTCGACATTGGCAGAGCGGTGACGGATACGGCGATGATGTTGTGCGGCGGGTTTGTGCCGGGGCGGTTTCCCGCCATCGCGCAGGTGAGGAAGGCGGTCCGTGGTGCTGGGAGCGATAGGTCTCGACGAGACGCAGGAGTCGGCGTACCGCGCCCTGGTCGCGGTGGGGGCGGCCGAGGTGAGCGACCTCGCGCACCGGCTCGCGCTGCCGGAGAGCGAGACCGAGCGCGCGCTGCGCCGCCTGGAGCGCCACGGCCTGGCCGCCCAGTCCTCGGCCCGTACCGGACGCTGGGTCGCGGCGCCGCCGGGGGTGGCGCTGGGCGCGCTCCTCACCCAGCAGCGCCACGAGTTGGAGCAGGCGGAGCTTGCGGCGGCGCTGCTCGCCACGGAGTACCGGGCCGAGGCGGCCGAGCCCGCCGTGCACGACCTCGTCGAGGTGGTGACGGGCGCGAGCGCGGTCGCCCACCGCTTCCACCAGTTGCAGCTGGGCGCCGCCGACGAGGTGTGTGCGCTGGTGACGGGCACACCGGTCGCGGTGACCGGCATGGACAACGAGTCCGAGGAGCGGGCCTCGATCCGCGGGGTCGCCTACCGGGTGGTGGTCGAGCGTGCGGTGCTCTCCCTGCCCGCCGGGATCGTCGAGCTGTCGGCGGCGCTCGGCCGGGACGAGCAGGTGCGCACGGTGGAGCGGGTGCCGACCAAGCTCGTCGTCGCGGACCGCACGCTCGCGATGGTGCCGCTGACCGGCCGCGGCGCCGAGCCGGCCGCGCTGGTGGTGCACGCGAGCGGGCTGCTCGAATCGCTGATGGGTCTGTTCGAGGCGGTGTGGCGGGACGCGCTGCCGCTGCGGCTCGGCGGCGGGGGCCGCGACATCGTGGTGGACGGTTCGGGTCCCGACGCGACCGACCTGGAGATCCTCTCGCTGCTGCTCGCCGGGATGACGGACGCCAGCGCCGCCAAGCAGCTGGATCTCGGCCTGCGGACCGTGCAGCGCCGGGTCAAGGGCCTGATGGAGCTCACCGGGGTGACGACGCGGCTTCAGCTCGGGTGGCACGCCTACGAACGGGGCTGGGTCGCCCGCTGAACACCGCGCCGCGGGGCCGGGAGCGGGCCGGCACAGGAACCCCGTACGCCGCGGCCGAAGGCGGACCGGCACGCGGACCCCGTACCGCGGGGCGGGGGCGGGGCGGGGGCGGGGGCGGGGGCGGGCTTGAACCCCGTCCTACCGAGGCCGGGAATGGGCCGGAACTGCGGGAAACGGCCGCTTCCTGCACCCTAGGCAGATGGGCGTGTGGCAGCTCCTCGCGGTCGGGGCGGTGAACCTGATGGGCCTGTGCGGTGTGCTGGTGCCCGGCATTCCCGGGCCGGCGATCGTGTGGGCCGCCGTCGCGTGGTGGGCGCTGGACGACACGACCGGGCTCGCCTGGGCCGTCCTCGCGGGGGCCACCGGCGTCCTTCTCCTGAACCAGGCGCTCCGACCGCTCCTGCCACCGCGCCGCTTCAAGGCGGCCGGGGTGTCCAAACGGTCGGTGCTCACCGCGGGCGCGGCGGCCGTGGCGGGGTTCTTCGTACTGCCGGTGGTCGGCGCGATCGCCGGGTTCCTCGGCGGGCTCTACGGCGCGGAACGGGTACGGCTGGGCAGCCACGGCGACGGCTGGGCCTCGGCCCGCGCGATCCTGCGCGCGGGCGGCTACTCGGTGATGGCCGAACTCTTCGCCTGCCTCCTGGTGACCGGTGCATGGATCGGCGTGGTCGTCGGGGACTGACTCGGGGACCGACCGGGGCACGGCGTACGACCGAAGTCCCGGACCCGCGTGCCGATGACGGGGCGACGGCGGGCGTGTGAGGGTGAGCCATGACCGAATTCAGCGAGGCCGAGCGCACCTATCTCAAGAGCCAGCGCCTTGGCCGGCTCGCCACCGTGGACGGGAAGGGCCAGCCGCAGGCGAACCCCGTGGGGTTCTTCCCGCAGGACGACGGGACGATCCTCATCGGCGGGTACGCCCTGGGCACGACGAAGAAGTGGCGCAACCTCCAGGTCAACCCGAGGGCCGCCCTGGTGATCGACGACGTGGTGAGCGTACGGCCGTGGAAGGTGCGCGGCGTGGAGATCCGCGGAACGGCCGAACTCCTCACCGGGCCCCATGAGTTGGGTCCGCACTTCAGCGAGGAGCTGATCCGTATCCACCCGGACAAGATCCACAGCTGGGGGCTGGACGACCGGTGAGCGAGGCGGCCCTCCCGGCCGGGCCGTCGGCCGAAAGAAGGCAAAAGAAGGCTCTGACCTCCTGCTTGTCAGGATTTCGTGCATCAGTTACGGGGGGATTTCGCTGATTGTGGGGGGATTCGCGCCCTCCGGTCGTCCTCTCCTGCCCACGCATCACGCACCACGCATCACGCACCACGCATCGCCAGGAGGGCACGTGCACCATTGCGCCATACCGAGCCGGTCCCGTTCGTCACGTTCGACCGGGGGGTCGCGCCGACTCGTCACCGCGGCCACCGCGCTCGCTCTGGCGGTGACGGCCGGTCCGCTCGCCGCGCCCGCCCTGGCCGCCCCGGCGGCGGTGCCCGGCGCTCCGGCGAGCTCCGACGCGGCACCGTTCAAGATCGCCGCCGATGCGGAGCTCCTGAGCGCCGGCCGGACCGGTTTCCTGTCCATCGCGGGGTCGGGCAGCGGACACGACGTGCTGTGGACGCGGTACGCCGACGGGAAGACGACGGTGGTGGTGAAGGACGCGCCGTCGTATGCGACCCTGCCCACGTTCTACGGGACCGGGTCGGACGTCGTGGCGGTGAGGGACGACTCCGGCAGCACCGGCTCGCAGAAGGTCACCCTGCTCGACATGGCCACCGGATCGTCGAGCGTCATCGACCTCGACCAGTACGGCTACTCCTACCTGGGCGCGGTCGGTTCGCGCACCGTCGCGACCAAGCGGACCGGTGACAAGGTGGAGGCCCACGTCCTGGAGGTCGTGGATCAGAAGGTGTCCGACCGGGTCCTCACCGGCCTGCCCGCGGGCACGCAGGAGGTCGCCCTGAGGGCGGGCTCGGGCGATTCCGCCGTGCTGCGTTACTCGGTCTCCGCGGCGAACGGCGGTCTCTTCGACTACACCGCGGCCGACCTCTCCTCGGCCAAGGTCGTCACCGGCAACGGCATGGTGGGCGGCTACGTCGTAGGTATCGCCGTCTCCGCCACCCACCTGGCTCTCTCCGGCAACCTGTACATGGGCGACATCTCGTCGTCGGTGCGGACCATGGAGCTCGGCGGGGACCAGAAGCGGTGGAACATGAGTCTGGGCCGTCAGCAGGGGGACGACCTGGTGGGCCTGGTCGGCGGCTGGACCCTGTACGGCGAGAACCGCAGGCTCAACGAGGGCAACGACATCAAGGGTTCGGCCCTGCGCGCCACGCCGGTCGGCGGAGGCACGGAGCGCATGGTCATGGACCACGCCGGCTCCGTCGCACCCGCCCCGGACGGCAGTCTCCTCGCGGTGGGCGGCACCGCCGCCGACGGCGAAGGCCTCTACCGGATCTCCGCCGGGGCCGACGGGGCGCCGGTCGCCCACCTCCTGACGGGCACGGGCCGTCCCACGAAGCTCATCGTGGAGGAGTCGCAGGTCCCGACGGTGGCCGAACTCGACAAGGCGCCCTGGCAGCCGAAGTGGCGCCTGACGCACAACAACACCGATGCGACCGTCACCCTGCGCCATACCGCCTCCGGCGCCCAGCGCGAGATCGAGCTTCCGGTCGACCCCGCCAAGTGGGAGTCGGCCGAACCCGCCTGGCGCGAGCTGAACTGGGACGGCCTGCTCGGCGGCCCCTCCTACGCCCCGAACCAGTCCGCCCCCAACGGCGCCTACACCTGGACCCTGACCGCCAAGCCCCGCAACGGCATCGGCCCCGATCTGGTCGCGGAACGGGCAACTGGCGGGCCCCCTTCGCCCCGCGCGAGCTGACCGGCCTGTCCCGCGTGTGGTTCAACGAGACGATCAGCTAGGGCAGCAGGGGCATGCGCGCCGGGCGGGGTGGCACGTCCACCCCGCCCGGCGTTGCCCGGCGGACGCGGTTCCGCCGCTCCCGTTACGCCAGTTTCACTTCCGGCTTGTACAGGTCGAGCCAGATCGCGAGGTCGAGGGAGCGCTCCAGGCTGCGGCGCGAGGCCTGATGGATCTGCGGGGCGCTCACCTCGGTGGCCCGGCGCAGACCGTCCCGGTCGATGAGGTCGAAGACGGGGTGCGCGGGCTGGGCCAGCAGGTCCTTGGCGTGGGCCTGGAGGGCGGTGGCGTACTTCGGGTCCTGAGTCGAGGGGTAGGGGCTCTTGACCCGGTCGTACACCGTCTGCGGGATGACGTCCCTGGCCGCCTCGCGCAGCAGGCTCTTCTCGCGGCCGTCGAAGGACTTCACCGACCAGGGCGCGTTGTAGACGTACTCGACGAGACGGTGGTCGCAGAACGGTACGCGCACTTCGAGCCCGACGGCCATGCTCGCCCGGTCCTTGCGGTCGAGCAGGACGCGCACGAAGCGGGTCAGGTGGAGGTGGCAGATCTTGCGCATCCGGTACTCGAAGTCGCTCTCGCCGTCGAGGCGTTGGACGCCGGCGACGGCGGTGTCGTAGGAGTCCTTGACGTAGGCGGGAACGTTGAGCGCGGCGGTCAGGTCGGGGCGCAGCAGACCCGCGTCGTCGCCGAACTGCTCGGCGAACCTGACGAGCCAGGGGAAGGTGTCGGCGGCCCGGGCCTCCTCGTCGAAGAACTGCTTGTAGCCGCCGAACACCTCGTCCGCGGACTCGCCGGACAGTGCGACCGTGGAGTGTTCGCGTATCGCCTTGAAGAGCAGGTAGAGCGAGGCGTCCATGTCGCCGAAGCCCATGGGGATGTCGCGGGCGCGGATGACCTTGGCGCGCACCTCGGGGTCGGCGAGCGCCTGGGCGTCCAGGACGATGTCCTGGTGGATGGTGCCGGAGGTGCGGGCCACGTCGTGGACGTAGGGCGTGTCGGGGGTGGCGCGCAGTTCGTCGGCGACGAAGTTCTCGGTCTGGCCGACGAAGTCCACGGCGAAGCTGCGCACCTTCTGGTCCACCTCGCCGAGCTGGCGGGCGGCTATCGCGGTGAGCGCGGAGGAGTCGAGGCCGCCGGAGAGCAGCATGCAGCGCGGTACGTCGGCGACGAGCTGGCGCCGGACGATGTCGTCGAGCAACTCGCGGACGTGCGCGATGCTGGTGGCGCGGTCGTCGTCGTGCGGGCGGGTTTCGAGCGACCAGTAGGTGTGGGTGCGCAGTCCGCCGCGGTCGACGGTGACGACGGTGCCGGGCTCGACCTCCCGCATGCCGTCCCACACGGCATGGCCGGGGGTCTTGACCATGGTGAACATCTCGCGCAGGCCGTCGAGCGAGACGGAGCGCCGGGCCAGCGGGTTGGCGAGGATCGCCTTGGGCTCGGAGCCGAAGAGGACGCCGTCGGGGGTCTCGAAGTAGTAGAAGGGCTTGATGCCCATGCGGTCGCGGATCATGACGAGGCGCTGGGCGCGCTCGTCCCAGACGGCGAAGGCGTACATGCCGTTGAGGCGTTCGGCGACGGCCTCGCCCCATTCGAGGTAGCCGTGCAGGACGACCTCGGTGTCGGAGTCGGTGGTGAACCGGTGTCCGCGTGCGGCCAGTTCGGACCTGAGCTCGGTGAAGTTGTAGGCCTCGCCCGAGTAGACGAGGGCGACGGTCTTGCCGCCGGCTTCGACGGTCATGGGCTGGCGCCCGCCCGGAAGGTCGATGATCGCGAGCCTGCGATGGCCGAGGGCGGCCGGCCCGGCGGCCCAGACCCCGCGGTCGTCGGGTCCGCGGCATTCCATCGTCTCGGTCATCGCATCCAGGGTGTCCCGCTCGGCGCGCAGTTCACGGTCGAAGGAGATCCAGCCGGTGATGCCACACATGGTGCCTCCTGCCTCGCCGCTCCGGCCGGAGGGGGGACGTTCCGCCGGCCCAAGCGGATGTATTGAGCAACTACCTACCTTTCGATCGTGTGGCTCGGTTGGCGGCTCGTCAACAGGGCGGTGGCAGAAGTGGCTTGAATGTGGTGGGTTGGGTGAGGGCGGGTGCGGGCGCGTTGAGGACGAGCGCCCTTCAGGCGCGAACGGGATCCGGGGCGGAACCCCAGGGAGCCGGCACCCTCACGTAGCCGCAGGGCGGGTCAGGGGGTGGGAGAACGCGCTGGGCCGGCCCGGGGACACGGGCTGACTGGGTGGGTGGGAGAACGCGCTGGGCCGGCCCGAGGGCTACGGGCTGACCGCCAGCACGATGTACGCGGCGAACAGCGACAAGTGCACCCCGCCCTGCATCAGCGTCGCCCGCCCCGGCACAACCGTCAGAATGCCGACCGCCACGGTCAACGCGAGCAGCACCATATGGCTGGCGCCAAGCCCGAGCACCAGCGGCCCCGAAAGCCAGATCGTGGCGAGCGCGACGGCCGGAATGGTGAGCCCGATACTGGCCATCGCCGAGCCGAGCGCCAGATTGAGGCTGGTCTGAACCCGGTCGCGCCGGGCCGCACGCACCGCGGCGATGGTCTCGGGCAACAGCACGAGCAGTGCGATGACGACACCCACGACCGAAGCCGGCAGCCCGGCCGCGGCCACCCCCCGCTCGATGGTCGGCGACACGCCCTTGGCCAGGCCCACCACCGCGACCAGCGCCACCCCGAGCAGCGCGACGCTGACCCAGGCGGTGCGCGCGGAGGGCGGGTTGGCGTGGTCGTCGTCCCGCATCACCTCGCCCTGCTGGGTCACCGGCAGGAAGTAGTCGCGGTGGCGCACGGTCTGGGTGGCGACGAAGAGTCCGTACAGGAAGACCGAGGCGATCGCGGCGAAGATCAGCTGCGCCGCCGAGAACTCGGGGCCCGGCTTGCTGGTGGTGAAGGTGGGCAGGGCAAGGCTGAGGCCGGCGAGCGTGGTGACGGTCGCGAACGCCGTGACGGTGCCCTCGGCGTTGAAGACGGTGACCCTGCGGCGCAGAGCGCCCACCAGAAGGCACACCCCGACGATGCCGTTGCAGGTGATCATCACCGCGGCGAAAACGGTGTCCCGGGCCAGCGAGGCGCTCTTGTCGCCGCCGTCCGACATCAAGGTGACGATCAGCGCGACCTCGATGACGGTGACCGCGACGGCGAGCACCAGGGACCCGAACGGTTCGCCCACCCGGTGCGCGACCACCTCGGCATGGTGCACCGCGGCGAGCACCGCACCCGCAAGGAAGCAGGCGACCAGCGCCACGAGGCCGGCGGGCAGTGAGCGCCCCCAGGTGAGCGCGAGCAGCACGACGGCGAGCAGCGGCATCACCGTCGACCAGCGGTCCAGGGGCAGGCGCGCGAGACGGATCATGTCTTCGACGTTCGCAGAAGTGGCCGGGGCCCGCCCGTCGGACTACTGCGGCCAGGCCCGCCGGACCGCCCGTGGCCGGGGCCCGCCCGTCGGACTACTGCGATCATGCCTTTGACGTTCGCAGAAGTGGCTGGCACCCGCCCGTCGGACTACTGCGGCCAGGCCCGCCGTACCGTCCGCTCCACGCCCGGAGGATCTACTGCGCCCCATCCGTGCCGCGACCCCGGGTGACGTCGGCCGCCGCGACCGCCAGATGGCGCCGGGCGTAGGACCGCCAAGGTCGCCATGGGCCCTCCTCCTCATCCTCCCCCGCCCCTACATCGGGGTCGCCGAGCGCCCGCGTACGGATCACCGCGACGGTCTCGTCGTCCATGCCGGGCAGCGTACGCAGCACCCGTACGGCCTCGTCGCGGTCGGCGCCGGCGTCCAGGCGCAGGGTGGCGTCGGCAAGGGCGGTGGCGAGGGCGGCGAGGTGCGGATCGGGGTGGGTGGCGAGCGCGGCGGGCTCAGGGAAGAGGTGGGTGAGCGTGCCGCACGGCACATCGAGGCGTTTGCCGCACGTCTCGACGAGGGCGGCCGCGCGCTCCCGTCCGGCCAGCGCCCGTACCGCACACTCGTCGGGGTCGACGGCGCCGGGTGAGCGAAGGCCCGGGGTCCGCGCGACGAGGGGCGCGAGGCGCGGGTCGGCGCCGAGCCGCTCGTCCACGGCGTACGGGTCGGCGTCCAGGTCGAACAGGCGCCGCAGGCGCTGCACGGCGGTGGTGAGGTCGCGCAGGTCGGTGAGGTGGATGCGGGCCTCGAGCCAGCCCTGTCGGGCGGTGGGGTGCGCGGGGGCCGCCTCGTCGACGGCCACGACGGCGGTGCCGTGGGGCAGCCGCAGCGTACGGCGGTAGGTGCGGGCGCCGGGTTCGCCCGTGACCTCCTCGACGTGCTCGACGGCTTCGGCGGCCAGCAGGTCGAAGGTCTGCTGCACCGCGTACGGGCCCCGGTGGGCGAGGCGCAGCGGGACCCCGGCGGAGGTGGCGACGCCGGGCCTGGTGGCGCGGGTGCCGGCCTCTTCGCGCAAGGCGCTGGGGGTACGGGCGTAGATCTGCCGGATCGTGTCGTTGAACTGGCGCACGCTGGCGAACCCGGCGGCGAAGGCGATCTCGGTGACGGGGAGTTCGGTGGTCTGGAGCAGGACGCGGGCCGTGTGGGCGCGCTGGGCCCGGGCGAGGGCGACCGGGCCGGCGCCCACCTCGGCGGTGAGCTGGCGCTGGACCTGCCGGGCGCTGTACCCGAGCCGGGTCGCGAGCCCGGGCACGCCCTCCCGGTCGACGACACCGTCCCCGATCATGCGCATGGCCCGGCCCACGACGTCGGCCCGGACGTTCCACGCCGCGGAGCCGGGCACGGCGTCCGGGCGGCAGCGGCGGCACGCCCGGAAGCCGTTGCCCTGGGCGGCGGCGGCGCTCGGGAAGAACCGGACGTTCTTGCGGCGGGGGGTGACCGCGGGGCAGCTCGGCCGGCAGTAGATGCCGGTCGTCGACACGGCGAAGAAGAACTCCCCGTCGAACCGGGCGTCCCTGCTGCTGACGGCCTCGTACTGGGCTTCTTGGTCCATCACACGGTCCAGTGTGCGGGGTCCTCTGCTGGAGTGCTGGCGGGTTTCGGACGTGGCCCCCGGGGCGCGTTTTCCCGCCCTCCCGCCCGTGCGTTGCGGCTACTTGAGCGTGGGTGCCGGATCCCTGGGGCTCCGCTCCAGACCCCCTTCGCGCCTCATGGGCGCTCGTCCTCAATCCCCCAAGGCCTTACGGGCCAGGGGCCCCATGACGGGCTGACTACGCCAGGGCGGGCCCGCACCGAGTAGTTGAGGGTGCGGAGAACTGCGCGACCAGCCGCGCACGGCCCGCAGACGAAAGCGGGTTTCAGGGGCGTGGGAATTGCGCGGGCCCCCCAGCACCGTCCGCAGCCGAACGGCGGGGCTGGGGTGTCGGCCGCAGGACGAGCCCCGCCGAATCGCTCCCCGAAGGCTACGAGACGGCGGGGCGAGGCGGGGCCGGGCGGGGCCCCGGGCTCAGCGCAAGCGGCCCCGCTTCAGGGCGCCGTTCGCCCGCCCCTCCGCCCCCTTCGCCTTCCAGTCGCGCCTGATCTCCGCCCGGACCCGCGCATCCGTCTTCGCCACGATCCGCTGGTTCTCGCGCAGCAGCTTGCGGTAGCTGTCGAGGCGCCGCCCGCGCAGCGAGCCGTCCTCGATCGCGGCGAGCACCGCGCACCCCGGCTCAGCCTGGTGCGCGCAGTCGTGGAAACGGCAGTCGGCGGCCAGTTCCTCGATCTCGGTGAACACCTGGCCGACGCCGCTCTCCGCGTCGTACAGGCCGACGCCCCGCAACCCCGGGGTGTCGACGAGGGCGCCCCCGCCGGGCAGCACCAGTAGATTGCGCGTGGTCGTGGTGTGGCGGCCCTTGCCGTCGACCTCGCGGGCCGCCTGGACCGCCATCACCTCCTCGCCGAGCAGCGCGTTGGCGAGCGTGGACTTGCCCGCGCCGGACTGCCCGAGCAGCACACTGGTGCCACCCGAGACGACCGCGCCGAGCGCTTCGATGCCCTCACCGGTCCGCGCGCTGACGGGGACGACCCGTACGCCGGGCGCGGCGGTCTCCACGTCCTGGACGAGGTGGGAGAGTCCGGCCGGGTCGGGGATCAGGTCGCACTTGGTGAGCACGACCATCGGCTGCGCGCCCGACTCCCAGGAGAGCGCCGACGTGCGCAGCAGCGCGTCGCCACTCGAACTGGACATCGCAAGCGCGAGGAACCGCTCGATCCGCCCGAGGTCCAGTTCGACCGCGAGCGACACACAGACAACGACGTGATCGATGTTGGTGGCCAGCACCTGGCCTTCGGAACGCTTGGACGACGTCGACCGTACGAAGGCCGTACGGCGAGGGAGGATGGTGCGGGCGTACCGCGGGTCACCGCCCTCGGGATCGACGGCGACCCAGTCTCCTGTGCACACGACCTTCATCGGATCACGAGGAACGACGAACTCGGTGTCGGCCCGGATGACGCCGTCGGAGGTGGCGACGTCACACTGACCGCGGTCGACCCGTACGACCCGCCCGGGGGTCAGACCCCGCGCAGCGTACGGAGCGAACTCGGCTTCCCAGCCCTCGTCCCAGCCGTACTCGGCGAGGACGTGCTGAGCATCAGAAGGGGAAGGTGTGTTGAGCGAAGCGTTGAACAAGGGGAACCCTTCGAAGGGCAGCCCCCGGCGGCGCGCTCTGCGCGCGGAAGTCGAGTGGTGTCAGCCGGAGGCCACAGGGGTGGAGACGATGAACTCCTGAATGCGGGCAGCGCCCGTCACCGTGACAGTCATCAATGTCCTCACCTCCTGCTTCTTCTCAACGAACCGACACCGTCCCCCTCGGGAACGGATGAGCAGAACCCTAGGCCCCCTTCAGGGCACAGCACCACCGATTAAATGCGGGGGGCTCGCCCGTACGGCACGGCACGGCACCTGCAGCCGCGGATGTCGCCCCGTCCGGCGGCGATCGGGTAGACGCGGAAGGAACCGTGGACCCGCGCCGATGGAGCGACCGAGTCTCCTCATGTGCCCGCGTTCACCTCCCGCCGCACGGGCTCAGTACCGCGACCACCAGGTGCCGCCCGGGGCGCGGCCCGCATGCTCCGCGTGGCGGCGGGCGATCGCCACGGCGGCCGCCACGTCCTGGGCGGCGAGGCCGAGGGAGAGGTAGACGGTGCGCTCCCGCTCGTCGCGCCGGCCGGGCGCGGTGCCGTTCAGCACGGCGCCGAGCTCGGGGTGCGCGAGCCCGGAGGGCAGCAGCCCCTCTCGTGCGGGCACCAGCAGTTCGGATGCCTCCTTGGCTGCGGCCTCGGCGCTGTCCAGGAACACCGAGGAGCCGGCGACCAGTTCGGAGGACAGCTCCCGGGCTCCGGGCTGGCAGGCTCCCACGGCGGCGACGAATGCGCCCTCGCGGACATCGGCGTCCCCGAGGAAGGGCTCCTTCGCGGCCGTGGTGGTGCAGATCAGCCCGGCGTCGCGGACGGCCCCGACCGCACTGGCGCAGGCCTCGGCCGCGATCCCGTGGGTGGCTTCGGCCCAGGCCGCCGCCGCCTGCGCCTGCTCGACGCGCCGGCTCCAGAACCGCACGCGCTCGATGGGCAGGACCGCCGCCAGCGCGGTGACGTGGGCGCGCGCCTGGATGCCCGCTCCGGCGACCGCCAGCGTGTGCGGGCCGGGCAGTGCGAGGGCTTGCGCCGCCACCGCCGAGACAGCGGCGGTGCGCAGCTCGGTGATGGTGTCGGCCGGGAGTACGGCGACGGGCAGTCCCGTGTCGGGGGCGAAGACGGTCACCGTCCCGACGTGGGTGGGCAGTCCGCGCGCCGGGTTGTCCTCGCGGACTGCCACGGCCTTGATACCGAACCAGTACCCGCCCTCGAAGGGCACATGCGCGGGCATGGACCCGAACAGTCCGGGCTCGCTGCCCCCGCGCGCGGGCGGACGCAGCACCGTACGGACCGGCTGGGTGACCTCACCGGCCGAGAAGCTCTTCATGACCTCGCGCATCGCATCGACAGCGACGTCGGGGGTGAAGAGAGCGCGGGCCTCCGCGTCGGTGATGAAGACGGGCGCCGGGGTCACCACGACGGGTTCGCGGTGTTCGCCAGGAGCCGGCCGGGGGCCAGGCGGCGGTCGTCGAGCAGTTCGGCCCGGGTGAACACCGACCACACCATGCGGATGGGGCGGGTGCGGGAGACGAATTCGAGTCCGCGCAGGCGGGCGGCGGGCATGGTGGTCAGGGCGAGGGGCACCTCGCCGGCTACGACGGCCTCGGCGGCGGCGCTGGTGGAGTCGACGAACACGGTCTCCGTCAGGGTGTACTCCGCCGGCAGCAGTTCCTCGACGAGGGCGCGGGGCGCAGGGTGGGTGGCGACCGCGACCTTGGCGTCGCGGTCGCTGCCCGGCAGGCCGGCGATGCCGTAGTTCGGGGTGTCCTTGACGAACACGGCCGCGAGTCGCAGCGCAGGGTTCATATAGAACTGCTCGATGCGCGCATAGGCGTTCGCGACGACGACGAGGCTGCTGTCACCGGAGAGCAGGCTCGCGCCGGCTGCCTCGTACTGGTCGAACAGGTCGATGCGGACGTGTTCGTGGCCGCGCTGACCGAGGTGGCCCAGCAGGGCGCGGCTGGCCTGTTCGCTGCTGGTGCCCTCGGGGCCCAGCGAGGCGATGGACAGCGGGGTGCCCAACGGGAGTTGGAAGAGCGCCACGTCGGTGACCTGTCCGCTGAGCGCGGCTTCGGGATGGTGATGGGTGAGCATGGTTCCCCCTGGGAGCCTCAGTGGGGCGGCGGACCGGCTCCTGCGGCAGGAGCGCCCGGCGCGCCGCTCTGAGGAAGTTTTCACTGGTGAGGTGTGGGGTGCCGCCGGGAGAGGCCCGGCGGTACCCCGTGGATGTACGACTACGCGTGCGCGGCAGCGGCCGGCTTGGCCGCGGATGCGAGCCCGACCGGGGTGTTCCAGTCCCGGTAGCGGGGCAGTGCGCCCCGAACCGCTTGCTGGTAGACCTCACGGATCTGCCGGGTGAGCGGGCCGGGGATGCCGGCGCCGATCGGGCGGCCGTCGATCTCCACGACGGGGACGATCTGACAGCCGGTGCCGGTGAGGAACACCTCGTCCGCCGTGTACAACTCGGAGCGCGGTACGGCGCGTTCGGCCACGGTGATGCCCGCCTCCTCGGCGAGGATCCGCATGACGGCGGTACGCGTCAGCCCGAGCAGGATGTCGGCGTCCGCGCCCGGGGTGGCCACCTGGCCGTCGCGGACCACGAACACGTTGGCGGTGCTGGCCTCGGCCACGGAGCCCTGCTGGTTGAGCATGATGGCGTCGTCATAACCGGCGGCCGTCGCCTCGTCCACGGCGAGCGCGTTGTTGGCGTAGGCACCGGTGATCTTCGCGCGGGCGGGCAGTGAGGTGTCGGGGACCCGGCGCCAGGAGCTGATGCCGCAGCGGATTCCCTCGGCGCGTGTGTAGTCGCCCATGGGCAGCGCCAGGATGCTGACCGAGGTGCTCACCCCGCGCAGCCGCACCCCGAAGGGGGTGCCCGGCTCCAGGCTCAGCTTGTATACGAGGGGCCTGATGTAGGCGTCCCCGCGCAGGTCGTTGCGCCGGATCAACTCCGTGGTGATCTCGACGAGTTCGTCCGGGGTGTGGGGCAGGTCGAGGCGGAGCAGCCGGCAGGAGGCGTGCAGCCGCTCGTAGTGCTCGCGTGCCTTGAAGACTAGGGAGTCCCGGCCCTCGGTATCGGCGTAGGCACGGATGCCCTCGAAGACGCCGGTGCCGTAGTGCAGGGCCTGGGTGCCCGCGCCGAGGGCGACGTCGCCGGCTCGGACGAAGGCACCCTGGTGGAAGACCCACCGGTCCGCAGGGGCGGCCGCGGTGCTCATTCGCTCCGCCTCAGGGCGACCATGGCGAGGGCTGCTTGGCGTTCGGCGTCCGGGGCGCTGCGGCGGTCGTGGACGCGGGCCGCCTTCCAGCTGACCATGGCGCCGGTGGTGGTGACGCCTCCCAGCTTCCCGTAGGTGACCGACAGTGGGCATCCCCAGGCCTGCCGAGCGGCCGTGGCCAGCGCCGCGGTGGTGTCGGCCGGCAGCGGGATCCCGTCGCGGGTCTCCACCTCGACCTCGAGGGTGTCGGTGCCGTCGACCCGGTCGATGATCAGCTGGTAGTCCATGGCTCCGGAGAGCCCGTCCAGGATGAGCGCCTCCAGCTCGTACGCGGTGACCTGACGTCCGTTCAGATCGATACGGTCGCGGACCCGGCCGAGCGGGAGCAGCACCTCGGAGGGATAACTCGCGTCGCCGGCAGCGTCGTAGAGGCGCACCAGGTCACCGGTGCGGTAGCGCACCAGGGGCTTGCTGCCCTGGTAGAGGTGGGTGATGACGAGTTCGCCCTGGCGGTAGCCGTTTTCGGAGCGCGGGGCCGGGAGGGTGGTCACCGGGTCGATCAGCTCGTAGTAGACGTTGAGCGGGACGGTGCGGAGGCGGCCGTCGCCGTGGACGGCGCCGAGGATGGAGGCCTCCTGCGACGCGTAGAGGCAGTTGTACGCGGTCGCGCCCCACATCTCGCCGATGTTCTTCAGCAGGCCGGGGGTGGCCAACTCGCCGGTGAACATGAAGAAGCGCAGGCCCAGTTCCCTGGGTTCCAGGCCCGCCCGGATCGCTTCCTTGGCCATCGACATGGCGACGTTGGGGGTGCAGAAGACTCCGGTGACCGAGATCTCCTGGAGCACTTCCAGGGCCCGTTTGAAACCGACGACGGGCGAGTGCGGCCACATCTTGGCGTGGGCGTGCCCGAGGTTGCGGCACACGTCGCCGAAGGTGTCCCCGGTGGAGTGGAGCTCGTTGGGGCCCATCACGCCGATGACGTGGTTTTCGCCGTGGGCGCGGAAGACGTGGTCGTAACAGACCGACAGCGCGGTGTTGTTGACGATCGAGTCGACGTTGTCCCGGGGGCAGGGCGTGGCGCGGCCCGTGGTGCCGGTTGTCTCGTAAAAGATCCAGCCCTCGTGGATGGGCTTGGAGAGCAGGTCCTTCAGGCGCGTCCGGAGGTCGTCCTTGGTGGTGAAGGGGAGCCGGGCGAAGGATTCGGGGGTGAGGGCCGCGATGTCGCCCTCGTCGAGGTGACCGAGGAGTTCCTTGTAGAACGGGGAACGCCCGCTCACGTAACGGAGCGTTTCGCGCACTCCGTTCAGCTGGTGCGCGTCGAGTTCTTCCTGGTTCCAACCGGCGCTGTCGAAGCGCCGGTGGTCAGCGAGGGCTCGACGCGCGAAGACATCCAGTTCGTCATCGAATAGAGTGAACACAGTCCTGGGCCGATCAGTGTGGAAGCTGGCGGATTATGGGCTCTAGGTGCCCGCGGGTTGCAGCCGCGGGCACCTTTTTTGGGTCGGTCAGCGCAGCAGGGAGAGGTTCCCCGTCAGTTTGTTGAGGGGCTTGCGGGGGCCGAAAAGGCCGATTGAGGAGAAAGCGAGGTCCGTGGCGGGTGTTTGCGCCATACGGTCCGTGTACTCGTCGTAGGTGCGGCAGGACTGGGCCAGGTCACTGAAGCCGACGGTGATCACGTCGGGGTCGGCGTCGGCCAGGCGGTGGATCTCCGCGATCTTCTCCGCCGAGGCCTTGAGAATGGGCACCGGGATCAGGGTGATGCCGAGATGTACGCCGCCGTCTGCGTCCTTCACGTCCTGGCCGATGAGCCCGGGTACGGTGCGGCCCAGCGTGAGGGCAACCACGGAAGCCGCGTTCACGGTGAGGCCCGCGGCGAGCTCCTCGTTGACGATGATCACGCACTTGCTGCTGTCGATGTCGTGGTTCATTTCGATTCCAGCCCGGTGTCGTTCGTGGCCACGAACAGGCCGTGGCACTCTTTGCCCTCTTGACCATTGGTGTTTCCGTCGCGGCGGGATTCACCTGCGGGATCCTTCACGGATTCGAATCCGGAATCGTTCCTGGACGCTTTCCCGGATTTCGCAGTCGCGCCGAATGCGACGCCCACCACGACGACGGCACAGCCCAGCAGCTCGACCGTGCCGACCTGCTCCCCCGTGACCAGCGCCGCAGAGGCAAGGCCGAATACGGGGACGAGATTGAGAATGTTGACCGCCGCGCTGGGCGATACATCCCGGAGACCGTAATTGTAAAGAACGAATGCAGCGATGGAACACATTCCGGCCAGGAATGCCAGCATGCCGATGTCCTGGAGGTCCGGCGTCTGCCAGTTCCGGTACTCGATCGGGGTCAGCACGACGAAACCGGCCGCTCCGGCCAGCGTCTGATAATAGGTGCTCGTCAGCGCGGAATGCCCCGGGCTGGTGCGCCTCGCCACCATGTTGTAACCGGCCCACGCAATTCCCGCGGCCAGAAGGATGATGTCACCGAGCAGCCGGTGGCTTCCGCCCGCATTCGCGCTCTGGCGGACGATGAGCCAGACGCCGAAGATAGCCAGCGCCATGCCGGCCGAACCGGCCACCGAGGCGCGGCCCCGCTGGAACGCTATTTCGAGGAGCAGCGTGACGACGGGGAAGGACGCCACGATGACCGCCGCGTCACTCGCGGTGGCGAGGTCCACCCCGATGTTCTCCAGCCCGAAGTACGCGGTGATACCCAGGAGTCCCGCCCCTCCCATGGCTGCCGCCGAACGGAGGCCGACCGGCTTCCAGCCGCGTTGGAGACGCACGAGCACGGCGAGGATGAGCGCGGCCGCGGAGAAGCGGATCGCGCCGATCGTCAGCGGCGGAACGTTCTCCAGGAGAACCTTGGTCACGGCGAAGGACGTGCTCCAGATCAGCGCGGCGGCGATGATCGCCGAAAACGCCCGCCATGACACCTGCGGCCTGGATTTTAACGACATCGCCTTGCTCCCGTTCCGTCTTTCACGCACATCGTCCACACCGCGCCACTGCCGTCAGTGAAGACCGCCGTCAGTGAAGATCTTCGACTTCGAAATCCACGACCGACCAATCGGCGATGGCGCGCCACAATTCGACACCCTTCACGTGGTCGGGGTGAACGAGATAGCGGGCGACGGCGTCACGGTCGCGGAATCCGCCTACCAGTGCGAAATCGTGGGAGATGGAACGGTCCGCCACATTGCGTCCGCACTCCCAGGTGATGATGTCCGCGATCTGCTCCGGGTGCCCCTCGGTTGCGACAGCCGCCTCTCGGGCCCGGGGATCACCCCAGTCGACACCATCTTTGAATTTGAAAACCACGACATGCCGGACAGGCACCAGGCCGCTCCCCCCGTGTGTATTGCCGGTGCTGAGCAGTACATTTCCAAGATCTACATGGTGCGGAGCGGGGCCAGCAAATCGGGTCCACGATCCGAGATCCAGCCGATTGTGCGGGGGGAGTGCCTCGAAGTGGTCGCCCGTGACCGGTTCATGGTGGCCCGTCAGCTTGATGACGGGGGCCGGAACGTGACAGGGCACTCGCGCGGCACATACGGGCGGTGCCCACAACTCACCCGCCGCCGACCAGGCCGGGGGCTCCACCACGGGTTCCGGCGAGGCGGCGATACTGGGCGGTCCGGCCACGAAGCGGCGCCGGCGGATTCCCCGAGAACCGCACCGAGAACCGCACCGGCCTCGCGGCCCTGCGCATCGTCAGCGGCTTCGAGTTCACGCCCCACAGCGGCCGCCCCCCATATTTGCGCATCAGCGCAATAAGCGGCACACTGCAGTCGGCACCAAAAGCCGCATCACCGACATCACGGAAGGGGGCAGTCATGGACGCCGATCCTCCCAGTCCGCGCTGCCCCGCCGACCGCGCCTGACGGCTGTCTCATCCCGCCCCCGCCCGCTCCGGGCCGGCGGCCAGGGGTGACGGCGCGGTGCGGCTCGGGGTTCTCCAGGGCCGAGCGGCCCTCCTTCCCCACCCTTCCTCCCCCACCCTTTTCCCACCACGCCGGGCCGCGCCCGCCGGGGTGCGCGGTCGCGCCCCCGGGGCTCCTGTGCTCACCGTGTGGTTCGGAGGTTCCTGTGATGTCGTACCGGACGAGCAGCCACGCACCCCGGCTCGCCTCCCGTTTCGCCGGGCGTCTCGCCCGTCTGAGCTGGATCGACGCCGTGGTCGCCGCGGCCGTGCTCGTACTCTTCTACGTCGTGCTCCACGTGGGGCACGGCACCACGGTCCGGTTCTCCACCGATCAGTCGATCAAGGTCGACACCGATCCCGCCCAACTGCCCTACGACGCGGCGCGTTCGCTGCTCCGCATGTTCATCGCCCTGGCCGCGTCGATCGTCTTCACCTTCGTGTACGCGCTGGCCGCCGCGAAGAGCCGCCGCCTCGAACGCGTCCTGATCCCGGCGCTCGACATCCTCCAGTCGGTGCCGGTGCTCGGCTTCCTGACGGTCGCCGTCAGCGGGTTCATCGCCCTGTTCCCCGGCTCCCTGCTCGGCCTGGAGTGCGCTTCGATCTTCGCGATCTTCACCTCGCAGGCCTGGAACATGACGTTCGGTTTCTACCACTCGCTGACCTCGCTCCCCCGTGAACTCGACGAGCTGTCACGGTCGTTCGGGTTCACGCGCTGGATGCGGTTCTGGAAGGTCGAGCTGCCGTCGGGAATGATCGGCCTCGTCTGGAACGGCATGATGAGCTTCGGCGGAGGCTGGTTCTTCCTCGTCGCCTCCGAGGCGATCAGCGTCAACAACAAGGACTACGCGCTGCCCGGCGTCGGCTCGTACGCGGGCGCCGCCATCGCCGACGGCGACCTCGGCAAGGTCGGCTGGGCCATCCTCACCATGGCCGCCATGGTCATCGGGGTGAACTTCTTCTTCTGGCGGCCGCTGACCGCCTGGGCCGAGAAGTTCAAGAACGAGCAGTCGGAGGCGAGCGAGGTCCAGCGTTCCGTGGTCCTCGGCTTCCTGCGCCGCTCGCACTGGCCGCAGCTGCTCGGCACGGCGTTCCGTCCGGTGGGACGGTTCCTGAGCCGCGCGGGCCGGATCTTCGGCACCGACGACCGGCCGCTCACCGTCGACCCGGCCCGGCGCCGCACCGGCGACATCGCCTTCACCGTCGTCGCGGGCGGCCTCATCCTGTGGGGCCTGTACGACCTGGGCCGCTACCTCCACGACGAGACAGGCCTCGGTGTCTTCGGCGAACCGCTGCTCCTGGGTCTTGCGACGCTGGCCCGGGTGGTGGTCCTGGTGGCCGTCGCCACGGTCGTCTGGGTGCCGGTCGGCGTGAAGATCGGCTTTTCGCCGAGGCTGACCCGGATCGCGCAGCCGGTCGTACAGGTCCTGGCGAGCTTCCCCGCCAACTTCCTCTTCCCGCTGGCCGTCTGGTTCTTCCTCAGGACGGGCCTGTCCATCGACATCGGCGGCATCCTGCTGATGGCACTCGGCGCCCAGTGGTACATCCTCTTCAACACCATCGCAGGCGCCATGTCGATCCCCAGCGATCTGCGCGAGGCCATGGACGACCTCGGTGTACGCGGCCTGCAGCGCTGGAAGCGGCTGATCCTGCCCGGCATCTTCCCCGCGTACGTCACCGGCGGCATCACCGCGTCGGGCGGCGCCTGGAACGCCTCGATCGTCGCCGAGGTCGTCACCTTCGGCGGCACCACCCTCACCGCCACCGGCCTCGGCGCCTATATCGCCGAGGCCACGGCCTCCGGTGACTTCCCGCACCTGCTCGCCGGCGTGGCGGTGATGAGCCTGTACGTCGTCGGCCTCAACCGCCTGCTGTGGCGCCGCCTGTACCGGCTCGCCGACACGCGGTACGCCCTCTGACACCGGCCCCCGTGTCCCGGATCCCGGGTACCCCAAGCCTCCCTGAAACTCCGAGCCCTACTGGAGCTCCTCATGGTCCTGAACACCCTTCGCACCCTGCGCAACGCACGACACACGGCCGCCCCCAGGGCGCCTCGCGCCGCCGACGGCGAGATCCTGCTCGAAACGGTCGGCCTCACCAAGGCGTACGCCGGAGCCGACGGCGAGCTGCCCGTGCTCGGCGGCATCGACCTTCAGGTCCGGGCCGGCGAAATCGTCGCGCTGCTCGGCAAGTCGGGGTCGGGCAAGTCGACGTTGCTGCGTTGCCTGGCCGGGCTCGTGCCGCCGAGCTCCGGCACGGTCTCCTACCGCGGCACCCCGCTCACCGGCGCCAACCCGGGCACCGCCATGGTGTTCCAGACCTTCGCGCTGCTGCCCTGGCTGACCGTGCTGCAGAACGTGGAACTGGGCCTGGAAGCGCGGGGCGTACCGGCCGACGCGCGGGCCGACGCGGCACGCCGGGCCATCGACCTGATCGGCCTCGACGGCTTCGAGTCGGCCTACCCCAAGGAACTGTCGGGCGGCATGCGCCAGCGCGTCGGGTTCGCGCGGGCGCTGGTCGTCGAGCCGGACGTCCTGATGATGGACGAGCCGTTCTCCGCGCTCGACGTGCTGACGGCGGAGAACCTGCGCGGCGAGCTGATGGAGCTGTGGGAGTCGGGGCAGTTCCCGACCCGGGCGATCGTCCTGGTGACGCACAACATCGAGGAGGCGGTCCTGATGGCCGACCGGATCGTGGTGCTGGGCTCACGTCCGTACGGCACGATCCGCGAGACGTTCGAGGTGGGGCTCGACCGGCCGCGCGATCGCGAGGCGCCCGCGTTCGACGAGCTCATCGACCGGGTCTACCGCACGATGACGGGCCGCACGAAGGAGACGTCTCCGCCCGTGCTGCACGCTGTGCCGGAGGCGCTGCCCGCGTCCTCGGGCCGCCCCGAGAGTGTCGAGCCGGACCGGCGCACACCGGCGAACACCCCGCTGCCCGGGGCGAGCGTGGACGGCCTTTCGGGTCTGGCCGAGATGGTCGCCCACCGTGGGGGCGACTGCGACCTGGCGGACTTGGCGGACGATCTCGGCCTGGAGATCGACGACGTGCTGCCGCTGGTGGACGCGCTGGAGCTGCTCGGCTTCGCGGCCGTCAGCGGGGACGACCTGGTCCTGACCGACCTGGGCGCGGCGTTCGCGGGCGCGGACGTCCGCGGCTCGAAGGAGATCTTCGCGGCGGCAGCCCCGGAGGCCCCCTTGATCCACCTGATCACGACGAGCCTGCGCCAGAGCCCCGACGGCACCCTGCGGGCGGGGTTCTTCCGGGACGTACTCGCCCACCACTACACGAGCGAACAGGTGGCGCGGCAGTTGGAGACGGCGACGGACTGGGGGCGGTACGGGGAGCTGTACGGGTATGACGCGGAGCGGGAGGAGTACGGGCTCGACGGGGGTGTGCCCGCGTGACCCGGCGTGCGCGACGGGGCCCGCCCTGGGCTGAGCCGGAACGTTAGGCTATTTGCATGGGAGCGCAAGTGGAGAGTTGGGACGCCGAGCGGGCCGAGCGGGCGGTCGGGGTACTGAAGGCGGTGGCGGATCCGTCGCGGTACCGGCTGCTGTGGGCACTGAGCGGGGCCGAGCTGCCGGTGAGCGCGCTCGCGGAACTCCTCGGCGCGCATGTCGCCGCGACCTCCCAGCACTTGGCCAAGCTGCGCGCCGCCGGGCTCGTCACGTCGCGCCGCGACGGCACCCGGATCTTCTACCGGGCGGCCGGACCACGGGTGCGCGCCCTGCTGGAGGAGGCATCGCTGGCCGCCCTGGCGGCCTCCCCCGAGGCGGCGCCCGCCGCCCCCGCACCCCACGCCGCCGAGCCGGCCCGAGCGACCCGCAGGGCAAGGGCCCCGCATCCGGCGACGGAGTAGCGGCCACTCGCCGGGTGCCCTGCCCGGGGGCGGGGAACTGCGGCGCGGACCGCCGGCCGGGTTCGCGGACGGTGCCCGGGCCGGTCGGCCCGGGCGGGCTCGTCAGAAGGTGAGCTTCCAGCTGTCGAGGTAGCCGGTGTCCTGCGGACCCTTGTCCTGGAGCTTCAGCTTCCAGGTGCCGTTGGCGGCCTCCGACGAGGCGTTCACGGTGTACGTCGTGTTGATGTCGGGCGTGGAGTCGGACGACGAGTTGTGCAGCCGGTAGGAGCGTCCGCTCGGCCCGATCAGATCGATGACCAGGTCGCCGCTGTACGTGTGGACGGCGTTGACGGCGACCTTCAGGGTGGCGGGGGCGTTGCCGGTGCGACCGGAGACGGTGATCGAGGACGTCACGGCGGGCCCGGGCGAGTCCGGGACGGTGAGGTCCGTGGTGTTCTCGAAGGAGCTGCCCGGGTCGGGCGGGGTGGTGCCCCCTGCGGCGGCCAGCTGCCACAGTGCGTAGGCGATGGCATCGCTGTTGTGGTCCAGGGCCGTGGTGTCGATGTTGGAGCTGGTGTCGCAGGAGGCGTGGTAGCAGGCGTCGAACTCCTGGCCCACCGAGCCGCCCCACTTCTGCGCCTGTGCGGAGGTCTTGGTGTAGTCCGCGCCGGAGAACAGACCGCCGACGGGGATGCCCGCGTTCTTGAACGGGGCGTGGTCGGAGCGGCCGTCGCCCTCCGTCTCGATCTCGGTGGGGATGGAGAGGGTGGCGAAGTAGTCCTTGAAGACCTTCTCCAGGGTGGGGTCGTCGTCGTAGACGAAGTAGCCCGGGTTCGGCGAGCCGATCATGTCGAAGTTCAGATAGCCCGATATCTTCGAACGGTCGGCGCCCGCCAGGGAGTTGACGTAGTACCGCGAGCCGACCATGCCCAGCTCCTCGGCGCCCCACCAGGCGAACCTGAGGTGCTTGTCGGGCTTGAGCTGGGCGCGTGAGACGGCGAGCGCGGTCTCCAGGATGCCGGCCGAGCCGGAGCCGTTGTCGTTGATGCCGGGGCCCGCAGTGACGGAGTCGAGGTGGGCGCCCGCCATGACGGTCTGCGAGATGTCGCCGCCCGGCCAGTCGGCGATCAGGTTGTAGCCGGTCGCGCCCGAGGAGCTGAACTGCTGGACGGAGGTGGCGAATCCGGCGGCGTCGAGCTTGCCCTTCACGTAGTCGAGCGAGGCCCGGTAGCCGGATCGACCGTGCGCACGGTTGCCGCCGTTGGCGTTGGCTATCTGCTGCAACTGGGCCAGGTGCGCCTTGACGTTGGCGACGGGTATGTCGGGCGCGGCGACGGCCGCGGGGCTCGCGGCGGACGGGGTCGCCGGGGCGGCATGGGCGGCCGGTGCGAGCAGTCCGACGGCGAGCGTGGCGGTGGCCAGGGCCGCGCCGGCGGCCAGGGTGCGTGGGGAGTGGGAAAGGTGCCAGGAGTGCATGGGGGGGCTCCGTGTTCCGTTCGGGGATGGGGACGGAATGGGGACGGAAACGCGAGCCCGATGGTCAAGGAGAGGTACAGGGGTCGTCAAGAACGTTAATCGGCCATGGCCGTTCTCTTTCCGGACGCCCAAGGCAAACCAAATAGGAGCCCAACTCGCGCTAAATGACGGCCAATTGGGGTATGTCGGCCCGCCCCCGTCCCGACCCCGGGCGAGGGCCCGTCCCGATCCCGGGGCGAGGGCGGGCCGAGGGGTCCGGGTCACCCGGGCGGGCCGTCGCGGTGCGGTGTGCCGGTCGTACGGGTCTGTGCCTCGGCTGGGTCCTGGCCGTGCCCGGGCCGCGCCTTCGCCCTGCGGCCGGCGCCGCGTCCGGGTCACTGAGCGCAGGACTCGTCGGCCTCCGGGTCGGTCATCACGGTGCCCGGGGGCCGCTCTCGGGGCCGTACGGATCGTCCGGATGCCGGTCGGCGGCCGGATCTCGCGAGGCGAGGACCGGACTCGCCCGGAGCGCACCCCCGCACCCCGGCAGGACGTCCGATTCGTTCAAGACCGGCACGCCCCGCCCTGCCTACGGTGGCCCCATGACTCCCCGACTCGACGCCTTCGGCCTCATCGTGGCCGACATGGCCGCATCGCTCGCCTTCTACCGCCGTCTCGGCCTCGACCTCCCCGCCGAGGCGGACACTCAGCCGCACGTGGAGTGCACGCTCCCCGGCGGTATCCGGGTCCTGTGGGACACCGAGGACACCATCCGCTCCTTCGACCCCGGCTGGAAGCGCCCCGAGGGCGGCTCCCGCACCGGCCTCGCCTTCGCCTGCGACTCCCCCGCCGAGGTGGACGCGGTGTACGAGACGCTCACGGCGGCCGGCCACCACGGCCACCTCAAGCCCTGGGACGCCTTCTGGGGCCAGCGTTACGCCAGCGTCCACGACCCGGACGGCACGGAGGTGTCGCTGTTCGCCGCGTCCGCGTAGACGGACACGTGGGCGGCGGCGTACTCCCCCAGCGTCATCCCGGCCAGCGACCGCATCTCGCGGGCCAGGTGCGCCTGGTCGGCGCAGCCCGCGGCGAGCGCGGCCTCGGCGAACGGCGTGCCCCGCCGCACAAGGGCGAGAGCGCGCTGGAGGCGCAGGATGCGGGCCAGGGTCTTGGGTCCGTAGCCGAAGACGTCGAGGCAGCGCCGGTGCAACTGGCGGGCGCCGAGGCCCGCGTCGGCGGCGGTGGCGGCCACGCTCCAGCCGGCGGCGATGCGGTCGGCGACCGCGCGGGTCAGCGGGTCGGGCGCGGGCGCCCGGCCGAGAGCCACCGCTTCGAGCGCCGAGGCCGGGTCCGCCGCATCCCCGATCCGTTCGGCCAGCCGCCGCACCTCCGCGCCGGCCCAGAACGCGTCGAGCGCCACCCTTGCATCACGTACCTCGTGCGCCGCGACGCCGAGTACGGCGGGCCCGGCGCCCGGCGCGAAGCGGATCCCCGCGTACCGCGTGCCCGGGGCCGCCTCGGGTACGTGGGCGCGGGTGTCGGGGCCCGCCACCAGGAGGTGTCCCTCGCACCAGAGCAGATCCATGCAGCCGTCGGGGAGCACGGGCCGCGCGCCGTCGTCGTCGTCACCGCCGATGGTCCGGGACCACACGACGGCCCCTGCCAGCCGTGAGGGCCGCTCTCGGTACATGCTTCGAGGGTAGCCCTGGGGCGGGTGCGACCGGCGGGGTCAGTCGTGGTGGTGCGGGGACTTCCGGTGATGGGGTGTCCTCTGTTCCCCGGCGTTGTCGGACGCCTTGTCGGGCGCCCTGTCGGACGCCTTGCCGGTCGCCCTGTCGGACGCCTTGCCCGACGCCTCGCCGGACGGCTTCTCCGACGCCCTGTCCTCGTGCCTCTTCACGGTGTGCAGACGGGACTTCACGTCCTCGGGGGGCAGGAACTTCGACCAGCGTTCGGGGAATTCGGACGGCATCCCCGGATCGATGCCCTCGTCGTCCGCGCCCTCGCCGTCATCGTCGTCGCCGTCGTCACCGTCGTCGGTGTCGTCGAAGGACGCCGGCTTCCACGGCTGGGCGCGGGCGACCAACTCGGCGGCCTGCGCGGCACGCAGCCGGTCCGCCGCGGCGCGGGCCGCCGCCGTGGCCACCGACGGCCACACCCGGTCGATGGCCGCGTTGACGGCCGCGCCGACCAGGACCGCGAACGCCGAGATGCCGATCCAGAGCAACACCGCGATGGGCGCCGCGAGCGAACCGTAGATGGTGGGGCCCTCGACCGTACTGGTCAGGTAGATCCGTAGCAGGAACGAACCGAGCACCCACATCGCGAGGGCCACGAGCGCCCCCGGCACGTCCTCGATCCACGGCGAGCGGACCGGCACCGAGACGTGGAAGAGCGTGGTGAGGAAGGCGATGGACAGCAGGATCATCGTGGGCCAGTACAGGAAGCTGATCACGTCCGTGCCCCACGGGACCCACTCCACCACCCGGTCCGGACCCACCACCGCGAGCGGCAGCACGACCGCGCCGATGAGCAGCGCGACGATGTAGAGCAGCAGGGAGAGCAGCCGGGTCTTCACGATGCCGCGCTGCCCGTCGAGCCCGTACATCACGGTGATGGTGTCGATGAAGACGTTGACGGCGCGCGAGCCCGACCACAGCGCGATGGCGAAGCCGATCGAGACGATGTCGGGGCGCTTGCCCTTGGTGACGTCTTCGAGGAGCGGCTGCGCGAACTCGTGGACCCCCCGGTCGGACAGTACGGTTCCGGCCGCGTTGAGGATGTTCTGCTCGATGCTGGCGACGGTGTGGGTGCTGGTCCAGCCGTCCACGTAGCCGAGCAGCGCGATGACGCTGAGCAGCAGCGGAGGGAGCGAGAGCAGCGTGAAGAACGCGGCCTCCGCTGCCAGTCCCAGGATCCGGTACTCGACACAGGAGTTGACGGTGTCCTTAAGAAGCAGCCAGCCCAATTTCCGCTTCGAGACGTTGCGGTAGACGACGCGGGCCCGATGAAGGCGGCCGGATGTCCGCTCGGGTGTTTCATTTGCTGGCTGCACGTCCTTACCGTATCGGCATGGCAGCCACCACCCACACAGTGACCAACCAGGCTCCGCCCCTGGTGGGGTACGACGTCTTCACCGCCGACCGCGCCCTTGGCGAGGCGGTCGAGCGGCACACGCCGCCGGAGCTCGTCGACGAGGTACGAGAGGAGCTCGCGGGTCTGGGAAAGACCGCGGGATCGGCCCAGGCCCAGGAGTGGGGTGTGCTGGCCAACGAGAACCCGCCGAAGCTGCGCACCCACGACCGGTACGGCAACCGGATCGACGAGGTCGAGTTCCATCCGAGCTGGCACCGCCTGCTCGGCAAGGCCGTCACGTCGGGGCTCACCGACGCCTGGGGCCGGCCCGCGGGCCACGTACGGCGTGCGGCCGGGTTCCTGGTGTGGACCCAGGCGGAGGGCGGGCACGGATGCCCGGTCTCCATGACGCACGCGGCGGTGCCCGCGCTGCGCACCGACCCGGCGCTCGCCGCCGAGTGGGAGCCGCGGCTCACCTCCCATGTGTACGAGGAGGGGCTGCGGCCCGCCGCCGAGAAGAGCGGCGTGCTCTTCGGCATGGGCATGACGGAGAAGCAGGGCGGCAGCGACGTACGGGCGAACACGACGTCCGCGGTGCCGCTCTCCGCCGACGGCGAGTACGTCCTGACCGGGCACAAGTGGTTCTGTTCGGCGCCGATGAGCGACGGGTTCCTGGTACTCGCCCAGGCGCCCGGAGGCCTCACCTGCTTCCTGGTGCCGCGGGTCCTGGCCGACGGGACGCGCAACGCGTTCGCGATCCAGCGGCTCAAGGACAAGCTGGGCAACAAGTCGAACGCGTCGAGCGAGGTCGAGTTCGACGGGACGTGGGCGCGCCGGGTCGGCGAGGAGGGGCGCGGGGTGCGCACCATCATCGAGATGGTGGCCGCCACCCGCCTCGACTGTGTGATCGGCTCGGCGGCGATCATGCGTCAGGCGGTGACGCAGGCGGTCCACCACGCCGCGTACCGACGTGCGTTCGGCGGGTTGCTCATCGAGAAGCCGCTGATGCGCAACGTCCTGGCCGATCTGGCCCTGGAGTCGGAGGCCGCGACCACGCTGGCGCTGCGTCTGGCGGCCGCCTATGACGCGGACACGGAGGAGGAGCGGGCGTTTCTGCGGCTCGCGGTGCCGGCCTCCAAGTACTGGGTCACCAAGCGGTGTACGCCGGTGGCGGGCGAGGCGCTGGAGTGCCTGGGCGGCAACGGGTACGTGGAGGAGTCGGGGATGCCGCGGCTGCTGCGCGAGGCCCCGCTCAACTCGATCTGGGAGGGTTCGGGCAATGTCCAGGCGCTCGACGTGCTGCGGGCGCTCCAGCGTGAGCCGCATGCGATCAACGCGTTCCTCCAGGAGGTCGGCAAGGCGCGCGGCGCCGATCACCGCCTTGACGGGGCGATCAAAGGCCTGCTGACCGAACTCGCCGACCTGGACGGCATCGAGGGGCGGGCGCGGCGTCTGGTGGAGCGGATGGCGCTGGTGCTGCAGGGTTCGCTGCTGGTGCGCTGGGCGCCGTCGGAGGTGGCAGACGCGTTCTGCGCTTCACGGCTCGGCGGCGACTGGGGCGCGGCCTTCGGGACCCTGCCGCACTCGCTCGACCTGGCGTCGGTGGTGGAGCGGGCCCGGGCCGAGGGGTGAGGGCGGGCCCGGCGCGGTGAGCCCGGTGGGCCCGGGTGGAGGTGTGAGGGCGGGCCCGGCGCGGTGAGCCCGGTGGGGCCGGGTCGAGGTGTGAGGGCGGGCCCGGCGCGGTGAGCCCGGTGGGGCCGGCGGGGGTGGTGCCGCGCCGACACGGCGCCACCCCCGCGCTCTCATGCCTCCGTGGACGGGGCATGACGACCGGCCATCCGGTGCATGCTCACCTTCGTCCACCCGCGTGCGGCTCGCGAGGGTTGCACGGGGTTGCAAGCGTTGCGGGACCCGTCCACGTACGGCCGTTCGACATCAACCACCGGACAAGCGCGTCCAGTTGACGACGTACGGGCGCGCCGGATGCCGATCCCGGGCGGACACCGGGGCGACCGCAGGGAGGTTCGCGTGGAGAGCGAGGCGCTCGATGTGGCCCGGCTGGCCGCCATGGACTCCCGGGAGGCGACGCGGCTCCTGCAGCGCGTGCGCGCGGCCGCCCTCACCGGCCGGCGCTCAACGGTCGTACCGCGCAAGGAGATCGGAGAGTCCTGGCGGCGGGCGCTGCACAGCGGGCTCGACCCGGACGGCGGCAACCACACGGGGATCCTGCCGACGGCCGAGGTCGAACGGCGCAGGCGCCATTCGCCGTTCACGGACGTCCTGCCGGTCCTCAGGGACGCGCTGGTGTCGGTGGCCGACGCCGCGCAGCACATCATGGTCGTGTCGGACGCCGAGGGGCGGGTGCTGTGGCGGGAGGGCCACGCTTCCGTCCTGCGGCTCGCCGACACCCTGGGGTTCGAGGTGGGCGCGGACTGGAGCGAGCCGGCTGTCGGCACCAACGGGGTGGGCACCCCGCTTGTCACCGGGCGGCCCGTGCAGGTGTTCTCGGCCGAGCACTTCGTCTCCGCGCACCACACCTGGACCTGCGCGGGCGCGCCCGTCGTCGACCCGCGCGACGGCCGTCTGATCGGTGTGGTCGACGTGAGCGGGCCGCTGGCCACCATGCACCCGGCCACGCTGTCCTTCGTGACGTCGGTGACCCGGCTCGCGGCGGCCGAGCTGCGCGCCCAGCATCTGCTCGCCCTCGAACGGCTGCGCGCGGTGGCCGCGCCGGTGCTGTGCCGGGTCGGCGGGCGGGCCCTCGCCGTCGACGCCAACGGCTGGGTCGCCGCGGTCACCGGCATGCCGCCGAGGGACCGGCTCGCGGTCCCGAAGTCCGCTGTGTCGGGCCGGGTGTGGCTGCCGTCGCTCGGCATGTGCACGGTCGAGCCACTGCCGGGCGGCCGGCTGGTCCAGGCCGTCGACGGGACCCGTGACGCCCCGGCCGCGCGCGCCCTGCGGGTCGTGCTCGACCTGAGCCGGCCGCGGCACTGCTCGGTGACGGTGTCGGGGGACGCGGGCAGCTGGGCCCAGGAGCTCAGCCCGCGCCACGCCGAGCTGCTGTTCGTCCTCGCCCTGCACCGAGAGGGGCGCAGCGCCGCGCAGCTCGCGCAGGACATCTTCGCGGACCCGACGCGCACGGTGACGGTGCGGGCCGAGATGTCGCGCCTGCGCCGGCGCCTCGCGGAGGTGCTCGCCCATCGCCCCTACCGTTTCGGCGAGGACGTACGGGTGGAGGTGATCCGGCCGGACCGCGCCGCGGACCTGCTCCCCGGCTCCTCCTCGCCCGCCGTCGGCAAGGCCCGGGAGCGACAGCCCTGACCTGCGTTGGAAGCCGCGGGGAACGCATGATTGCCTGGCCTGCATGAGTACTACCGTGACCATCTGGTCCCTGGAGCAGACGGCGGCCGCCGATCTGCGCCCGGCCGCCGAGCCGCCGGGCGACATCACGATCCGGCGCGCCGAGGTCCCCTCGCCCGAGTTCAGCCGCTTCCTCTATACGGCGGTCGGCGGCGACATCATGTGGACCGACCGGCTCGGCATGACGTACGCCGAGTGGGAGCGGGCCCTGGACCGGCCCGGCACGGAGACCTGGGTCGCGTACGAACGCGGGACCCCCGCGGGCTACGTCGAACTGGAGGCACAGCCCGGTGGCAGCGTAGAGATCGTCTACTTCGGTCTGATCCCCGCCTTCCGCGGGCGGCGCATCGGCGGCCACCTCCTGACGCACGGGGTGCGGCGGGCCTGGGATCTGGCCGAACGCTGGCCCGGGCTGTCCGCCACGGAGCGGGTGTGGCTGCACACCTGCTCGCTCGACGGGGAGCACGCCATGGACAATTATCTGCGGCGTGGCTTCAAGCTCTTCGACACCAAGGAGGAGCCGGGGAGCGACGCGCCCGCGCCGGGTCCCTGGCCGGGAGCGTTCTGAACCAGCGCCGGCCGGCCCGGAATCGGACGCCGATTCGGCCCACGACCAGTGACCCGGAACACGTCGTCTCGCGCTTCGAGACATCTATGTCCACATTTTGGATAGTGGTGGACTGGGTCCAAAGTCCCATGACACGCTTCCGTCATGTCTGGAACTGGAATTGCCTTGGTGAGTCGGCGGCACGTCGACCTCGGCCGCATGTCCAGCGCCATCTGTCCGGCACGCTGACGCCTCCGGCAGCGCCGCGAATCCGATTTCCCCTTTCCTGACCTGCGCACCGCCGCGCCGAAGCGCGAGTGTGCAGGTCAGAGCCGCCCTCCTGCAGTCCCGAAGGACATACGCCATGGCCGCCAGCCCAGAAAACCCTGCCCCCACGACGCCCCGCCGCAAGCCGGGCCGGCACCGTGGTGAAGGCCAGTGGGCCGTCGGGCACTTCACGCCGCTCAACGGCAACGAGCAGGTGAAGAAGGACGACGACGGTCTCAACGTGCGGACACGCATTGAGACGATCTACTCCAAGCGCGGCTTCGACTCCATCGACCCCAGCGACCTGCGCGGCCGTATGCGCTGGTGGGGCCTGTACACCCAGCGCCGGCAGGGCATCGACGGCGGCAAGACGGCGATCCTGGAGCCGGAGGAGCTGGACGACGAGTTCTTCATGCTGCGCGTCCGCATCGACGGCGGCCGGCTCACCACCGAGCAGCTGCGGGTCATCGGCGAGATCTCGCAGGAGTTCGCACGCGGCACCGCCGACCTCACCGACCGGCAGAACGTCCAGTACCACTGGATCCGCATCGAGGACGTCCCCGAGATCTGGGAGCGTCTCGAAGCGGTCGGCCTGTCCACCACCGAGGCGTGCGGCGACACCCCGCGCACCATCCTCGGCTCGCCGGTCGCCGGGATCGCCGCGGACGAGATCATCGACGGCAGCCCCGCCGTCGACGAGATCCACCGCCGCTTCATCGGCAACCCGGCCTTCTCCAACCTGCCCCGCAAGTTCAAGACGGCGATCTCCGGATCCCCGCAGCTGGACGTCGCGCACGAGATCAACGACATCGCGTTCGTCGGCGTCGACCACCCCGAGCACGGCCCCGGCTTCGACCTGTGGGTCGGCGGCGGCCTCTCCACCAACCCCAAGCTCGGTGTGCGGCTCGGCGCGTGGGTGCCGCTGGACGAGGTGCCGGACGTCTTCGAGGGCGTCATCTCGATCTTCCGCGACTACGGCTACCGGCGGCTGCGCACCCGCGCCCGGCTGAAGTTCCTGGTCGCCGACTGGGGCCCGGAGAAGTTCCGCCAGGTCCTCCAGGACGAGTACCTCAAGCGCGATCTGCTCGACGGCCCCGCGCCCGAGCTGCCCAAGGACGTCTGGCGCGACCACCTCGGGGTGCACCGCCAGAACGACGGCCGCTTCTACATCGGCTTCGCCCCGCGCGTCGGCCGCGTGGACGGCGCCACCCTGAGCAAGATCGCCGAGCTCGCCGAGACACACGGCTCGGGCCGGCTGCGCACCACCACGGAGCAGAAGCTGATCGTGCTCGACGTCGCGGAGGACCGCGTCGAGTCGCTCGTCGCCGGTCTGGAGGCGCTCGGCCTCAAGGTCAACGCCTCGCCGTTCCGGCGCGGCACGATGGCCTGCACCGGCATCGAGTTCTGCAAGCTCGCCATTGTCGAGACCAAGGCGCGCGGCGCCTCGCTCATCGACGAACTGGAGCGCCGCATCCCCGAGTTCGACGAGCCGATCACCATCAACATCAACGGCTGCCCCAACTCCTGCGCCCGTATCCAGGTCGCCGACATCGGCCTCAAGGGCCAGCTGATCCTGGACGACGAGGGCAACCAGGTCGAGGGCTTCCAGGTGCACCTGGGTGGCGCGCTCGGCCTCGAAGCCGGCTTCGGCCGCAAGGTCCGCGGCCTGAAGGTCACATCGGCCGAGCTGCCCGACTACGTCGAGCGCGTCCTCAAGCGCTTCCAGGCCGAGCGTGCCGAGGGCGAGCGGTTCGCGACCTGGACCGCCCGCGCGAGCGAAGAGGCCCTGTCATGAGCGAGCGCGCGGCGCCCTTCCACTGCCCGTACTGCGGCGACGAGGACCTGCGTCCCAACGAGACCGGACACGGCGCGTGGGAATGCGCGGCGTGCAATCGGGCCTTCCAACTGAAGTTCCTCGGGCTGCTGTCCCGTGGAGTGACGCGCAACGACCGGGGAGGGGAAGCGATATGACGTCCACTCAGGTTTCCGCGGGCCGCACGGCGGCCGAGCTCAAGGCGCTCGCCGAACAGGCGGGCCGCGACCTCGAAGAGGCGTCCCCGCTGGAGATCCTGCGGTGGGCCGCCGACACCTTCGGCAAGCGGTTCTGCGTCACCTCCTCCATGGAGGACGCGGTCGTCGCCCACCTCGCCTCCCGTGCGATGCCCGGCGTCGACGTGGTGTTCCTCGACACCGGCTACCACTTCCCCGAGACCATCGGCACCCGTGACGCCGTCGCCGAGGTGATGGACGTCAACGTCATCACCCTGACGCCGCGTCAGAGCGTCGCCGAGCAGGACGCCGAGTACGGCCCGAAGCTGCACGACCGCGACCCCGACCTGTGTTGCGCCCTGCGCAAGGTCAATCCCCTTGAGCAGGGCCTGAGTTCGTACGCCGCGTGGGCCACCGGCCTGCGCCGCGACGAGTCCCCGACGCGGGCCAACACCCCGGTGGTCGGCTGGGACGAGAAGCGGCAGAAGGTCAAGGTGTCACCGATCGCCCGCTGGACGCAGGACGACGTGGACGCTTACGTCGCCGAGCACGGCGTGATCACCAACCTGCTCCTCATGGACGGCTACCCCTCGATCGGCTGCGCCCCCTGCACCCGCCGGGTCGCCGACGGCGAGGACGCGCGCGCCGGACGCTGGGCCGGACGCAACAAGACCGAGTGCGGACTGCACGGATGACGGGCCGTCAGAAGAACGATCAGGAGACTTCGATGAGCGTGACGGAGGCGGGAGCCACCATCTGGCTGACCGGTCTGCCGAGCGCCGGCAAGACGACCATCGCGTACGAGCTCGCGGGCCGGCTGCGTGCGGACGGCCACCGGGTGGAGGTGCTCGACGGCGACGAGATCCGTGAGTTCCTCTCCGCGGGCCTCGGCTTCAGCCGCGAGGACCGGCACACCAATGTGCAGCGGATCGGCTTCGTCTCCGAACTGCTCGCCGCCAACGGCGTGAAGGCGCTCGTGCCGGTCATCGCGCCGTACGCCGACAGCCGCGAGGCCGTCCGCAAGCGCCACCAGGCCGAGGGCACCGCCTACTTGGAGGTGCACGTCGCCACGCCGGTCGAGGTCTGCTCCGTACGCGATGTGAAGGGTCTGTACGCCAAGCAGGCGGCGGGCGAGATCAGCGGCCTGACCGGCGTCGATGACCCGTACGAGGCGCCCGCCGCGCCGGACCTGCGGATCGAGTCGCACACCCAGACCGTGCAGGAGTCCGCGGCGGCGCTTCACGCGCTGCTCACCGAGAGGGGCTTGGCGTGAGCGACGCACGCGCGGCCACCGGTCCGCAGACAACCGCGAAAGCCGCACCGGCGCGCCGCGCGGGCGCTGGGGGTACCCCCTGGACGAAGTCCTTGGGGGAGAACGAATGGGGCACAGCATGACGTCGGCAGCTACCGTGACCGAGGGTGCGGACAGCCCGTATGCGCTCAGCCACCTGGACGCCCTGGAGTCCGAGGCGGTGCACATCTTCCGCGAGGTGGCGGGTGAGTTCGAGCGGCCGGTGATTCTTTTCTCCGGCGGCAAGGACTCCATCCTCATGCTGCACCTGGCGCTGAAGGCGTTCGCCCCGGCCTCCGTCCCCTTCTCTCTGCTGCACGTCGACACCGGGCACAACTTCCCCGAGGTCCTGGCCTACCGCGACCGGGTGGTGGCCGAGCACGGCCTGCGCCTGCACGTCGCCTCGGTGCAGGAGTACATCGACGCCGGCAAGCTGCGCGAGCGGCCCGACGGGGTGCGCAACCCGCTCCAGACGGTGCCGCTGACCGAGGCCATCCAGCAGCACCGCTTCGACGCGGTGTTCGGCGGCGGCCGGCGCGACGAGGAGAAGGCCCGCGCCAAGGAGCGGGTGTTCTCGCTGCGTGACGAGTTCTCGCAGTGGGACCCCCGGCGCCAGCGCCCCGAACTGTGGCAGCTCTACAACGGCCGGCACGCCCCGGGCGAGCACGTCCGCGTCTTTCCGCTCTCCAACTGGACCGAGCTCGACGTGTGGCAGTACATCGCCCGCGAGGACATCGACCTGCCGCAGATCTACTTCGCCCACGAGCGTGAGGTGTTCAAGCGGTCCGGCATGTGGCTGACCGCGGGTGAGTGGGGCGGCCCCAAGGCCGACGAGAGCGTCGAGACCCGTCTGGTGCGCTACCGCACCGTCGGCGACATGTCCTGCACCGGCGCCGTCGACTCCGACGCGACGACGCTGGACGCCGTCATCACCGAGATCGCCGCATCGAGGCTGACCGAGCGGGGCGCCACCCGTGCCGACGACAAGCTGTCCGAGGCCGCGATGGAAGACCGCAAGCGCGAGGGGTACTTCTAGAATGTCCAACTCTGTTGACACCGTGGCACAGTTGGCCGATGTCTCGGCCACCACGCTGCTGCGCTTCGCGACCGCCGGTTCCGTAGACGACGGCAAGTCCACCCTGGTGGGCCGGCTCCTGCACGACTCCAAGTCGGTCCTCACCGACCAGTTGGAGGCCGTGGAGGCCGCCTCCCTCAAGCGCGGCCAGGACACCCCCGACCTGGCGCTGCTCACCGACGGCCTGCGCGCCGAGCGTGAGCAGGGCATCACCATCGACGTGGCCTACCGCTACTTCGCGACCCCGCGGCGCCGGTTCATCCTGGCCGACACCCCCGGGCACGTGCAGTACACCCGCAACATGGTGACCGGCGCCTCCACCGCCGACCTCGCGGTCGTCCTGGTCGACGCCCGCAACGGCGTCATCGAGCAGACCCGCCGGCACGCCGCGGTCGCCGCCCTGCTGCGCGTCCCGCACGTGGTCCTCGCCGTCAACAAGATGGACCTGGTGGCGTACGAGGAGAAGGTCTTCGCGGCCATTGCCGAAGAATTCACCGCGTACGCAAGCGAGTTGGGCGTCCCCGAGATCACCGCGATCCCCATCTCGGCGCTGGCCGGGGACAACGTGGTGGAGCCCAGCGCCAACATGGACTGGTACGGCGGTCCCACCGTCCTGGAACACCTGGAGACGGTGCCGGTCAGCCACGATCTGACCTCCTGCCACGCCCGGCTCCCCGTGCAGTACGTGATCCGGCCGCAGACCGCGGAGCTCCCCGACTACCGGGGCTACGCGGGCCAGATCGCCGCCGGCACGTTCCGGGTCGGCGAGCCGGTGACCGTGCTCCCCTCGGGGCGCACCAGCACCATCGCGGGCATCGATCTGCTGGGCGAGTCCGTCGACATCGCGTGGACGCCGCAGTCGGTCACGCTGCTACTCAAGGACGACATCGACATCTCGCGCGGCGACCTGATCGTGCCGAGCGGGGACGCTCCGGCCACCACCCAGGACGTCGAGGCGACGGTGTGCCACGTGGCGGACCAGCCTCTGACGGTGGGTCAGCGGGTACTGCTCAAGCACACCACCCGCACGGTCAAGGCGATCGTCAAGGAGATCGAGTCCCGGCTCACCCTGGACGACCTCTCCCAGCACCCGAACCCCGGTCGGCTGGTCGCCAACGACATCGGCCGGGTCAAGGTCCGCACCGCGGAGCCGCTCGCGCTCGACTCGTACGCGGCCTCGCGGCGCACCGGATCCTTCCTGCTGATCGACCCCGCGGACGGCACCACGCTCGCGGCCGGAATGGCGGGCGAGGCGTTCGCCGGCGACCAGGCCGTCGCCGCCGACGCCGTCGCGGACGAGGACGGCTGGGACTTCTGATGACTCTCGACGTCTATTCGACCTTCGCGAAAGAGGGCGGCCGCATCGGCAGCGGCGCCCTCGGCAGCGGGCAGGGCGGGGTGTCCCGATGTGCGTGATGACGTACGCGCACCGCTCGCGCGCCCTGCCGCACCACGACCCCCCGCACCATCGAAGACCTGCCGACTTCCCGGCCGCGTCCCGGAGTTGAGACTCCGCCGGACGTAAGCACCGGGCCTCCGAGAGGACACCCTCCCGTGCCTGCCAGTTCCCCCTTGAAGCGCAGCCTCGTCGCCGCCGCCGCACTGCCCCTGCTGTTCGGCGCGCTCGCGGCCTGCGGCTACGGCTCGTCCGCCGACAAGGACGACGCGGGGAAGGTCACACCCGCCGCCAACGGCAAGAAGCTCTCCGCCGACTCGGTGAAGATCGGCTACTTCCCGAACCTGACCCACGCCACGGCGCTGGTCGGTGTCCAGGAGGGCCTCTTCCAGAAGGAGCTGGGCGGCACGTCGATCAAGACGGCCACCTTCAACGCGGGGCCCTCCGAGATCGAGGCGCTCAACGCGGGCTCGATCGACATCGGCTGGATCGGCCCCTCCCCGGCCATCAACGGCTACACCAAGTCCAAGGGCCAGAGCCTGCGCGTCATCGGCGGCTCCGCGTCGGGCGGCGTGAAGCTGGTGGTCGACCCCCACAAGGTGCCGTCGGTGGACGCCCTCAAGGGCAAGAACATCGCCACCCCGCAGCTCGGCAACACCCAGGACGTCGCGTTCCTCAACTGGCTGGCCGGCAAGGGTTGGAAGGTCGACGCGCAGAGCGGCAAGGGCGACGTCAACGTGGTCCGCACCGACAACAAGATCACCCCGGACGCCTTCAAGTCCGGTTCGATCGACGGTGCGTGGGTGCCCGAGCCGACCGCGTCCAAGCTGGTCGCCGAGGGCGGCAAGGTGCTGCTCGACGAATCAGACCTGTGGCCGGACAAGCAGTTCGTGATCACCAACATCATCGTGTCGCAGAAGTTCCTCAAGGAGCACCCCGACGTCGTCGAGGCGGTCCTGCGCGGCTCGGTGAAGACCAACGAGTGGATCGGTGCCCACCCCGACGAGGCGAAGGCCTCGGCCAACGCCGCGCTCAAGAAGCTCTCCGGCAAGGCGCTGCCCGCGGACGTCATCGACCCGGCGTGGAAGTCGATCAAGACGCTGGACGACCCGCTGGCGGCCACCCTCCAGGCGCAGGCCGACCACGCGGTGAAGGCCGGTCTCCTCAAGGCACCCGACCTCAAGGGCATCTACGACCTGGCCCCGCTCAACAAGGTCCTCAAGTCCCTGGGCAAGCCCGAGGTCGGCGACGCCGGTCTCGGCGTCAAGTAGTCCCCCCACCCAGCCGGTTCCACAGGTTTCCCAGGAGGTGACGACCATGGCCACCGCACTCGTCAAGGCCACGGACCGTACGACGGCGACGCACGAGTACGCCGCGCGCATCGGGCATGTCTCGAAGTCCTTCGGCGGTCCCGCGGGGCCCCAGCTCGTCCTCGACGACATCACCCTCGATGTCGCGCCGGGCGAGTTCGTCACCCTCCTGGGGGCCTCCGGCTGCGGCAAGTCGACGCTGCTCAACCTGGTCGCGGGTCTGGACGCCCCGACGGCGGGCACCATCGAGACGCCCGGCGGGCGGCCCGCCCTGATGTTCCAGGAGCACGCGCTTTTCCCGTGGCTGACCGCGGGCAAGAACATCGAGCTCGCGCTCAGGTTGCGCGGGGTGCCCAAGAACGACCGGCGCGACCGGGCCGAGGAGCTCCTCTCCCTGGTCCGCCTCCAGGGCGCGTACGGCAAGCGGGTGCACGAGCTGTCCGGCGGCATGCGCCAGCGCGTCGCGATGGCGCGGGCGATCGCCCAGGATTCCCAACTCCTGTTGATGGACGAGCCGTTCGCGGCGCTCGACGCCATCACGCGTGACGTGCTGCACGACGAGCTGACCCGCATCTGGCGCGAGACGAACCTGTCGGTGCTCTTCGTGACGCACAACGTGCGCGAGGCGGTCCGGCTCGCGCAGCGCGTGGTGCTGCTCTCCTCGCGGCCCGGCCGGGTCGCCCACGAGTGGACGGTCGACATCGACCAGCCGCGCCGCATCGAGGACGCCGAAGTGGCGGAACTCTCCGTCGAGATCACCGAACAACTGCGTGGGGAGATCCGCCGCCATGGCCAGCACTGAGACCACCGCCGTCAAGGACGCCGAGGACTCCCCCGGGCTCGGCAGCCTGGAAGCAGGGCTCGACGCGCTCGAAACCGTCCAGACCCACCGCACCCCGGTGCGCGAGGTGCTGGTCAGGAAGGTCCTGCCGCCGCTGACCGCGGTCGCCCTGGTCCTGGTGGTGTGGCAGGTCCTCGTCTCGGCGAAGGTCACCGACGCGTACAAGCTGCCCGCGCCGTCCGCGGTGTGGTCGAGCCTGCAGGACATGTGGCTCCAGGGGACTCTGCTCGATGTCGTGTGGACCAGCGTCTCGCGCGGCCTGCTGGGTTTCCTGCTCGCGCTGGTCATCGGCACGCCGCTCGGTCTGATCGTCGCGCGGGTCAAGTTCGTGCGGGCGGCCATCGGCCCGATCCTCTCCGGGCTCCAGTCGCTGCCGTCGGTGGCGTGGGTCCCGCCGACGGTGCTGTGGCTCGGCCTCAACGACTCGATGATGTACGCGGTGATCCTGCTCGGCGCGGTCCCTTCGATCGCCAACGGGCTCGTCTCCGGCGTCGACCAGGTGCCCCCGCTGTATCTGCGGGCCGGCCGCACCCTCGGCGCGACCGGGGTGCGCGGGGCCTGGCACATCCTGATGCCGGCCGCCCTGCCCGGCTACCTCGCGGGACTCAAGCAGGGCTGGGCGTTCTCCTGGCGCTCCCTGATGGCCGCCGAGATCATCGCGTCCTCACCCGATCTGGGCCTGGGGCTCGGTCAGTTGCTGGAGAACGGCCGCAACAACTCCGACATGCCCGGGATCTTCCTGGCGATCATCCTGATCCTCATCGTGGGCATCGCCATCGACCTGCTGATCTTCAGCCCGCTGGAGCGCAGGGTGCTGCGCGGCCGCGGACTGCTCGTGAAGGGCTGACCCGTGCACCGCCCGGTCCTCCTCGTCATCGCCCACGGCAGCCGCGACCCCCGGCACGCCGCGACCGTCGACGCCCTGGTGCGCCGGGCGCGGGCGCTGCGGCCGGGGCTGCGCGTGGAGACCGGCTTCCTGGACTTCGACGCGCCGTCCGTCCCGCAGGTCCTCGACCGCCTCGCCCTCGAAGGCGTACGGGACGTGGTGGCCCTCCCCCTCCTCCTGACCCGCGCCTTTCACGCCAAGGCCGACATCCCGGCGGTGCTCGACCGGGCCCCGGCCCGCCTGAACATCCGTCTCGCGGACGTCCTCGGCCCCTCGCCCCTGCTGCTCGCCACCCTTGAGCGACGGCTCTACGAGGCGGGGCTCAGCCCCGCCGACAGAAGCTCGACCGGGCTCGTCCTGGCCTCGGCGGGCTCCACCGACCCGGAGGCGATCGCAGTGATCGCTGAAATTGCGCGGGAGCTGCGGCACACCGGTTGGTGCGCCGTGCGGCCTGCGTTCGCCTCCGCGGCTCTGCCCCGTACGGAGGACGCCGTACGGGAGCTGCGCGCCATGGGCGTACGACGCGTCGCCGTCGCCCCCTACGTCATAGCCCCCGGCTTCCTGCCCGACCGGATCGCCCGGGGCGCGGCCGGGGCCGACGTCCTCGCCGATGTGCTGGGCGCCGCGCCGGAGCTGGCCCGCCTGCTGCTGGTCCGGTACGACGAGGCCCGCGTACGCGACGGGGTGCCGGCGCTGTCCGCGTGAGGTGCGGGGGCGCGACCGGGGCGGCCGTGTCGGGCCTGCGGCCGTTCAGGGAGTGGGAAACGGCGGTAGCTCGGCGTGCCGCACGGTGTATCCACCCTTGGTGACGGGGGCGTTCGGAGCCGGGGCCATGCAGGTGCCGACCTCGCCCTCGGGCGCCTCCGTCGTGCCGCCCGGCATCAGGTTCATGGTCTGGTCCCACGAAAATCCCACCCGGTCGCGCGAGTGCCCCTTGTCCTTGCCGCCGTCGTAGACGCTGAACCCGAGGCGCTTGCCCACCCAGTCCGGACCTCCGGGACTGACCTTGTCGATGACGGCCGTCAGGGTGGCGGTGTTCGGACCCGTGACCAGACAGTCCACGTGCCCTTCCGCCGTGACGGTGATGTGCTGGTCGGCCCCGTAGTGGAGCACCTTCACCGTGCCGCGAGCGTCCGTGGGCAGGCCGGTGGGAATGCCCGGCAACGGCTTGCTGAAGGGCGCGGAGGCCGCGTCGAAGGTGAACGAACGAACGTCGTCGTCCTTGTAATAGGGGAGCACGAACTCTCCGCTGCCGGTCACGCTCGCGCCGCCGCTCGCGTTCCGGGGGCCGGCGATGACGTGGCCGCCGTCGCCCCGGCTGCTGCCGTGGGCGTCCGTGTCGGCCGACGCGGAGGCGGTCGTGCTCAAGGTGGTCACCACGGCGAGCACCGACAGGACGGTCACCGCTGTGCGAGTCATCGCGTAACGCACGGTATTCTCCAAGGAGTTGAGGTGTCTGACACCTGATCGGCGCGTCTGCGCCGGCTACAGCACCATGGTGTCCGGGACCACCCCGCCTCTCCATCCTCCTGAAGCCGCGACCATCACGCCTCTGCGTACCTCTCAGGACGCCCACCGCGTCAACCTCAAGTAGCAGAGCGGCACTTGGCCGGGGCAAGTGCAAGCGCTCCGCACCGGCATGTGACCGCGGCCGGAGTCCGGAGCAAGGGGGAGACCTAGTCGAAGCTGAGGGAGCCGGTCCTCACCCGCTTCAGCTCGAAGAAGTCCGGATACGCCGCGATCGTGCGCACACTGTCGAAGAGGCGGGCCGCCTCCTCGCCGCGCGGGATCGAGCTGAGGACCGGGCCGAAGTAGACCGTGCCGTCGAGGTGCATGGTCGGGGTGCCGACATAGCCGTCCTCCGCCGGGTCCTTGCCCGCGTCGTGGCTGCGCAGCACGGCGGCGTCATACGCCGGGTCGTGGGCGGCTTCGGCGAGGGCGGCGGGCAGGCCGAGTTCCGCGAGGGACTGGGCGATCACCTCGTCGAAGTCCTGGTTGCCGCCGTCGTGGATCCGCGTGCCGAAGGCGGTGTAGAGGTCGCGCAGCACCCCTTCCCCGTGCGCCTCGGCGGCCGCGACGGCGACCCGCACCGGGCCGATCGAGCGGTCCACCAAGTCCCGGTACCAGTCGGGCAGTTCATTGCCGATGTTGTGGAAGTAGAGACTCATCGGACGGAACCGGAGGTCGATGGCGCGGTACCGCTCGACCTCGGTCATCCAGCGGGAGGTGATCCAGGCGAAGGGGCAGGCCGGGTCGAAGTAGAAGTCGACGGTGGTGCGCGCGGGGTCTGTCGTGGTGTCCGTCATGCGTCGAGCCTAGCCGCGCAGTGGCCCTCGCTCATGGGCCAATGCCACCAGGGTTCGCTGGGCCACTTGGCGGCCCGCCACCACAGCGCCCGGCACCACGGCGTCCGGCGTCGCCCGCCCGGTCGGGACCGCCGTGCCGCGCCGTCGCGACGAGGTACCCCGGGGCCGGGCCGCACCGGCCCCCTCCGGTACCGTCCGGCCATGATCCCCGCAACCTTCTCCCTCGGCGGAGACCGCCCCGTGCGCCGCCTCGGGTTCGGCACCGCGCAGCTCACCGGCCCCGGATACTGGGGCCCGCGCGGCGACCGGGCGGACGCGCTCGCCGTACTGCGGCGGGCCGTCGAGCGGGGCGTCACCCTGATCGACACCGCCGACAACTACGGCCCTGAGCTCGCCGAGGAACTCGTCGCGGAGGCGCTGCACCCCTACCCCGCCGACGTCGTCGTCGCGACCAAGGGCGGTGTCGTACGGACCGGTGACAGCGCCTGGCACATCGCGGGGCGGCCCGAGCAGCTGCGGGCGATGTGCGAGGCGAGCCTGCGCCGGCTGCGCGTGGACACCATCGACCTGTACCAGTTGCACCGGCTCGACCCGGCCGTACCGATGGCCGAACAGCTGGGCGCCCTCGACGAGTTGCGGCGGGCCGGCAAGATCCGGCACATCGGCCTGGACAGCGTCGACACCGGCCAGGTGGAGCAGGCGCTGCGGCTGACCGCCATCGCCTCCGTGCAGAACCGCTTCAATCTCCTGGACCGGGAATCCGAGGCGGTGCTGGCCCTGTGCGAGGCGCGCGGCCTGGCGTTCCTGCCCTGGTTCCCGCTGGCCAACGGCGCCCTCACCGGGAACGGGGCCGCCGTCCTGGACGGGATCGCACGGGACCACAGTGCGAGCCGGGGCCAGATCGCCCTGGCCTGGCTACTGCAGCGTTCCCCGGCGCTGTGCCCGACGCCCGGCACCGGTTCGCTGAAGCACTTGGAGGAGAACCTCGACGCCGGTCACGTGTTGCTGTCGGAGGCGGAGTTGACTGCGCTGAACGGTCTCGTGCCGTCCTGAGCCAGGTGACTTCGGCCCTTACCCCCGGCCCGCCTCCACCATCTCCACCAGCGCCTTGACGGTGTTCCAGTTGCGGGAGGTCGCGGAGACACCCTTGAGCAGGCCGGGCCGGGACAGGGCCGGGGCGAGCTGTGAGGTGCCGAGGCCGCCGGGCGCGTACAGGTAGAGGACCTGATCGCCCAGGCGGAATTCCTCGGGGAGGTAGGCCGCCCGGTCGATGCCCGCGAAGCGGTCGGCGGTGACCGGCGGGCCGGAGAAGAAGGTGGCGTGCAGCTGCTTGCCGGCGAGCTGCTCGGCGGGGAAGGGACAGGCGTCGTGGACGGCCCGCAGATAGGGCCCGCCGCGCACCATGCACGCGACGGAGAAGCCGAAGTGCTTCTCGATGGCGGCTTCCAGTTCGGCGGCGAGCACGTCCTCGTCGCGGGAGGCGCTGCTGAAGACGGCGTTGCCGCTGTTGAGATACGTCTTCACATCATCGTGCCCCAGGTCGCCGAGGACCTTCCGCAGCTCGGCCATGGGAACTTTCTTGGCCCCGCCCACATTGATGCCGCGCAGGAGAGCGGCGTACGTCGTCGTCATGGCCACACCCTAGGACGGCCTCCGCGCCCCGTGGGGGACGGGCGCGGAGGCCGTCGTTCAGTGCTGCCGGGTTCCGTCTACTCGACGACCTTCAGCAGCTTGTTCGGGGTGCCCTGGCTCGCGTTGGAGATCTTGTCGGGCGTCGCACCCTTGGTGAGGGCGTCGGCGACCTGGGCGGGTGTGGCGTCCTTGTGGCCGGCCAGGTAGACGGCGGCGGCGCCGACGACGTGCGGGGTGGCCATGGACGTGCCGGAGATGGTGTTGGTGGCCGTGTCGCCGGTGTTCCAGTCGGAGGTGATGTCCGAGCCTGGGGCGTAAAGGTCCACGACGGAGCCGAAGTTGGAGAAACTCGACTGCTGGTCGTCCTTGGTGGACGAGGCGACGGTGAGGGCCTCCTTCACCCGGGACGGCGAGCTGGTGCCCGCGTCGGCCGACTCGTTGCCGGCCGCCACTGCGAAGGTGATGCCGGAGGCGATCGCCTTCTGCACGGCTTCGTCGAGCGCCGGGTCGGCGGTGCCGCCGAGGCTCAGATTGGCGACGGAGGGGCCCTTGTGGTTCTTGGTGACCCAGTCGATGCCGGCGACGACCTGCTCTGTGCTGCCGGAGCCGTTGTTGTCGAGTACCCGTACGGCGACGATCTTCGCCTTCTTGGCGACGCCGTGCGCGGTGCCCGCGATGGTGCCGGCGACATGGGTCCCGTGGCCGTTGCCGTCGTCGGCCTTGTCGTTGTTGTCGACGGCGTTGAATCCGTAGGAGGCGCGCCCGCCGAAGTCCTTGTGGGTGATGCGGACCCCGGTGTCGATCACATAGGCGGTGACGCCGTCCCCGGCGGCGGCCGGATAGGTGTACTTCCCGTCACCGGCGGTGCCCGTCTGGTCGATCCGGTCCAGGCCCCAGGACGGCGGGTTGGTCTGGGTGTCGTTGATGTGGAACTTCTTGTTCTGTACGACTTTGCCGACCGCGGGGTCGGCGGCGAGCCGCTTTGCCTCGGTCTGCGAAAGCCCGGCGGCCGAGAAGCCGTTGAGCGAGGAGGAGTAGTCGCGCTTGAGTTCGCCGCCGTATTCCTCGGCGAGTTTGCGCTTGGAGTCCGCCGAGGCGGATTCGTCGAGCAGGACGATATAGCTCCCGTCGACCGCGTCCTGGGCGTTCAGTCCGTAGACCGTGCCTTCGGCGGGAGAGGCCCCGGCGAACGGGGAGTTGAGCGCGGTGACTCCGGCCGCGGCCAGTGCGGCGGTTATCGCCACCGTGAGTTTGATCTTGCTCGCACGCTTGTGGGATGCCATGAAGAGGGGTCTCCTCGTCACTGAATGTGGGGGGCTGACCTACCGGAGGCAAACCCTCCGGGGCTGGTTCGAAACCCTTGCCGATTGACGCGCGCAGATCAAGGACTTCATGCAGCTGTGACTTACCCAACAAGCTTTCGTAATGCGATACCGACCACGGAGGGGCAACTCGGGCTTTATGGAAGGCCGGTGGACATCCCGCCGCGGATCGCCGAATGTCGCGGCGATCAACTCGCTGGGTGAGCGGGCGAATGCGGGCTAAAACGCGCGGCTCAGCGCTGATAGCGCGCGAGAACCCGGTTTCCGTCCTGGACCAGGCGTTTCTTCACTTCGGCCGCGTCGATGGCACCGCTGTAGTACTCCTGAAGGGCGGGAGTGGCGACCTTGTCCTTCCACTCCGGATATCCCCGCACCGATTGCGCGGGCGCCGACCGCAGATGGGGCGCGAGCGCCGCGCCGGTGGCCCAGCCGTTCTCGGCGGTGTGCAGCGCCGGGTCCTTGAGGGCCTCGGTTCCGGTCGGCAGCATCCAGTCCCCCTTGGCCAGGCGGACCATGTTCGCCGGGCCCAGCAGGAAGTCGATGAACGCGACGGCTTCCTTGCGGTGCGGGCTGTCCTTGGCGACCGACAGGGTCTGCGGACTGACTCCCTGATCGAGTCCGGCGCTGCCCGCGGGCGCCGGCAGCACCGTCCAGGCGAAGCCGGGCGGCGCCTGCTGCACGATCTGCTGACGGTAGGAGAACCCGAGCGGCACCATGGCGTACTTGCCGCCGAAGAAGCCGGGCAGGGTGTCCGAGCCGCCCATGCCGAGTGTGCTGCGCGCGGCGCTCCGGTCGATGGTGACCTGGTCGTGGATGGTGTCCGGGACCACCGCGTCGGCGGCGGTGTACGTCACCTCGGCCTTGCCGTCCGCGTCGCGGCTGAAGAGGCGGCCGCCGGTGGACAGGCTCAGGTTGAGGGTGGCCGAGACGGGCTCCTTGAGCGGCCAGGCCACGCCGTACCGTCCGTCGCCGCTCAGCTTCTTGGCCGCCTGCCTGAACTCGGCCCAGCTCCATGGCTGTTCGGGCGTGGGGATCCGCACCCCGGACGCGTTGAGCAACTTCGTGTTGGCGATGAGAACCCTGGGCTCCTGGAGGAACGGCACGCCGTAGACACCCGTGCCGAAGGTGGCCGTCTGCCAACTCCGTTCAGGAATACCGCCCTTGAGCCGTGGCGGCAGCAGGCCGCTCAGGTCCGCAAGGTAGCCGCCGTAGGCGAAGTCGGCCAGGTCGTCGGAGGCGTCGTGAATGATGTCGGGCGCCTCGCCGCCCTCGAAGGAAGTGAGCAACTGGTCGTGGACGGTGTCCCAGCTGCCCTGCACATAGTCGACCTGGACGGCCGGGTGCGCCGCGTTCCACTCCTTGACGAGGCTCTTGGTCGCCGCGACCGACTCCTTCTGCCAGGCCAGGGACTGGAAGCGGAGCCTGACCACTCCCCCGTCGTCCGATCCGCCGCCCCCGCATCCCGCGAGGAGCGCCACCAGCAGCGCCAGGACCGCGGCCACGCTCAACCAACGCCTGCGCACGCCCAGTTCACCCTCACGCCTCAGGGCTTCGCCGCCCCGCCTCAGCGCTCCACCGCCGCGCATTGGCGCCTCGCCGCCACCCATCAGCTTTTCACCGCCCCAGTGAGCATGCCGCCGGTGATTCTCCTCTGGATGATCGCGAAGATCGCCAGGGACGGCAGGGTGGCGAGGAAGGCGGCCGCGGCGAGCGGGCCGAGGTCGGCGGCCCCTCCGCGCCGAGGAAGTGGGTGAGGACGACCGGCAGGGTCTGTTTTCCCGGGGTCTTCAGGAGGACGAGCGCGAAGAAGAACTCGTTCCAGGCCGTGATGAAGGCGAACAGGGCGGTGGCCACGATGCCGGGGGCGAGCAGCGGCGCGGTGACCGAGACGAGGGTACGCAGCCGTCCCGCGCCGTCGACCGCGGCCGCCTCCTCCAGTTCGGCAGGCACCGCGCGAACGTAGCCGCTCAGCATCCACAACGCGAACGGCAGCGACCAGACCACGTACACCATGACCAGGCCGCCCACCGAGTTGATCGCGTGCAGGTTCTTGAGGACGAGGAAGAGCGGAATGATCAGCAGCACGAACGGGAACGCCTGGCTGATCACCACCCAGCCGGTGGCGGCGGCCGCGAGCCGGCCCCGGTGGCGGGCCATGACGTACGCCATCGGCGTGGCGATGACCACCGCGATGAGGGAGGCCGAGACGGCGGCGATCAGGCTGTTCAGGCCGGCGTGGAGCAGGGGCTGTTCGTCGAAGGCCTGGCGGAAGTTGTCGAGCGTGGGATGCCGGGGAATCCAGGTGGGGTGGAGCGAGCCCAGTTCGCGGGCCGGCTTGAAGGCGGTGGAGATCAGCCACACGAAGGGAAAGGCGAGGAAGACCAGGTAGGCCAGGAGCGCGAGGTACTGTCCCGCGCGCCCCGCTCTGCGGGTGCGCGTGCTCACGTGTCGCCCCCCTGCCTCAGCCGCCCGGCCAGGAAGAATGCGAGGCAGGCCGCGACGACGGCGACCATGACACAGCCCATGGCCGCGGCGTACCCGAACTGGCCGTAGCGGAAGGCCTCTTCGTAGGCGAAGAGCATGGGGAGCCGGGTGCGGCCGCCGGGACCGCCGTTGGTCAGGACGTAGACCAGGGCGAAGGAATTGAAGTTCCAGATGAAGTTGAGCGCGGTGATGGCGAGGGCCACGGGTTTCAGGGCCGGCCAGGTCACCGCCCGGAAGCGGCGCCACGCGCCGGCCCCGTCGATGGCGGCGGCCTCGTGCAGCTCCTGCGGGGTGTTCTGCAACCCGGCGAGGAGGGCGACCGTGGTCTGGGGCATGCCCGCCCAGATGCCGACGACGATCACGGCGGGCAGCGCGGTGGCGAGGCCGGTGAGCCAGTCCCGTCCGTCACCGAGACCCAGGTCGCGCAGGGTTTCGTTGAGGACGCCCGCGTCGGGGTGGTAGACGAGGCGCCACATGATGCCCACCACGACCTCGGGCATGGCCCACGGGATGATCGCGAGCGCCCGGGCGAGCCGGCGCAGCCGGAGTCGCTGGTTGAGGAGCAGGGCGAGGCCGAGGGCCAGCAGGAACTGCGGCACGGTGACACCGACTGCCCACAGCAGCCCGATCCTGAACGACTCCCAGAACAGACCGTCGTGGGCCAGGTCGCGGAAGTTGAGCAGTCCCGTCCAGCGGGTCGCGGCGGTACGGCCCGACTGTGCGTCGGTGAAGGCGAGCGCGATGCCGTAGAGGAGCGGTCCCACGCTGAGGACCAGGATGGGGATGAGGGCCGGCAGCACGAGGAACCAGGCGCCGCCGGGGCCGTTCGTCGGCGATCCGGTGGCCGACCGTGTCCGCACGGTCGCCGATGACACCGTTTCAACCCCCTTTTTCCGGTACGGCCAGTAAGGCCATTAAAGCCAGTCAGGGCCAGTGGGGCCGAACAGTCCCCGTCATGGTGCTGACGGTCCGTCCGTCCGTCAAGACGATCTGCGTGAATGCGAGACTTGACCGGCAACGAGACGATCACCGGGAGACGACGACCATGGACGAGGCACGGGCACGCGAACTGCTCACCGCGGCGGCACGGCACGACCCCGGCGCCCTGCCCGGCGCCGCGCGGGCCGATCTGCTGGCCCTGGGTGAGAACGCCGTCTTCGCCCTGCCCGGCACCGGGGCCGCCCACGCCGGCGGTCTTGTCGTCAAGGTCGGCCGCGACGCCTCGCGCCACCCGGAGCTTTTGGAGCGCGCCGAGCGCGAAGTGGCCATCGCCACCTGGCTCGCCGGGGCCGGGGTGCCCGCGGTACGGGCCGCCGAGCCGAAGCCGCGAGCGGTCGAGGGCCACCCCCTGACGGTGTGGCACCGGCTGCCCGCCGCCGAACGCCCGGCCACCGCCGCGGACCTGGCCGTCCTGCTGCGCCGTATCCACGCCCTGCCCGCGCCCGGCTTCCTGCTGCCCCGCCGCGAACTGCTCGGCGGTGTCGAACGCTGGCTGACCCTGGCCGGCGCGGCGATCGACCCCGACGACGCCGCGTATCTGCGCGCCCGCAGGGATGGCTTCGCGGCCGCGGCCGCGGCGCTCACCCCGCACCTTCCGCCCGGTCCCATCCACGGCGACGCCCTGCCGCGCAATGTGCACATCGGGCCCGAAGGGCCGGTCCTGGTCGACCTGGAGACCTTCTCCTTCGACCTGCGCGAGCACGACCTGGTCGTCATGGCCCTCTCGCGCGACCGCTACGGGCTGCCCGCCGAGGAGTACGACGCGTTCGTCACCGCGTACGGCTGGGACGTACGCGCATGGGAGGGGTGCGCGGTGTTGCGCGGCGCCCGCGAGACGGCGAGCTGCGCCTGGGTGGCGCAGCACGCCCCCACCAACCCGAAGGCGCTCGACGAGTTCCGCCGCCGCGTCGCCTCCCTGCGCGACGACGACCCCGGGGTGCGCTGGTACCCCTTCTGATCCGCGCCGGCGCCGTATCGGCCGGCCCGGTCACGGGGATCAGCGCTGGGCGGGCGTCAGCTCGCGCAGCGGCCAGGCACCGTCGATCACCGCGTCGACGGTGCCCTTCGTACGCAGGAACCGCTGGAAGTCGGCGGCCCACTCCGCGTACCACTGGATCTGACGCTCATGCAGCTCCGCCAGGGCGAGACGCGCCACCTGTGGGTGGCGCTCGGCTATCGCCACCGCGACCAGGGCCGCGGCCAGCGCGTCGGCCCCCGCGTCGTGCGCCGTCTCAAGGACCACTCCGTACTCGACGCACACCGCTTCGAGGGTGCGCTTGCCCTTGCGGTAGCGGTCCACGGAGCGGTCGATCGTATAGGGGTCGACGACGGGGCCTATGGGTGCGCCGCCCAGCCGGTCGGTGAGCGAGGGCAGTTGGTGGCGGCGCAGCTCGGCCGCGAGGAGCGTCAGATCGAACGCCGCGTTGTAGGCCACCACCGGCACGCCGCGGCGCCAGTGGCCCGTCAGGACCTCGGCGATCTCGTCGGCCACCTCCGGGGCGGGCCGCCCCTCCGCCGCCGCCCGCTCGCTGCTGATGCCGTGGACCGCGGAGGCCTGGGCCGGAATCCGGATCCCCGGATCGGCGAGCCAGCCGCGCCGCCCCACCACCTCGGGGCCCCGCACTTCGACGATCGCCGCCGTCACGATGCGTGCCTCGCGCGGCTCGGTGCCGGTCGTCTCCAGGTCGAAGCCGACCAGCGGCTCCAGGTGCCAGCTCATGCTGCTGCCCCTCCTTCTGTGGTGCTTTCCCCCAGTTGACGACCACCCTCGCACGCGGCACTGACAATCGGCCGCGCGGCCGGAACGCATCACAGTGAGCACCAGGCCAATTCAGGACACCGGGCGCGAATCAACCCAGACCGACTCGAACTCCTCGCGATACGTCTCGAAGAGCCCGTGCTCCACGTCCTGCCCGGGCCGCACCACACCCCGCCGGCCGCCCCCGCGCAGCACCAGGACCGGCGCCTCCATGCCGCGGGCGCGCCGCAGATAGGACTGCACGACCGCGAGGCCGTCGGCGCCGTCGCCGTCCACCAGGTACGCGGTGAAGCGCGGAGTCTCGTCGAAGACCTGGATCTCGAAGGCCCCGGGATCGCGCAGCGCCGTCCGCACCCGCCGCATGTGCAGGATGTTCATCTCCACCGACCGGCTCAACTCGCCCTTTTTCAGGCCGAGTTCCCGCTCACGCCGCTTGACGGCGCTGCTCGCCGGGTTGAGGAAGAGCAGCCGGATGCGGCAGCCGGACTCGGCGAGCCGCACCAGGCGCCGGCCCGAGTAGTTCTGCACCAGCAGATTGAGCCCGATGCCTATGGCGTCGAGGCGCCGGGCGCCCCCGAAGAGGTCCTCGGCGGGCAGCTGGCGCTGCAGGCGCACCCGGTCGGAGTGGACGGAGACCACATCGGCGTACCGGTCGCCGACGAGGTCCTCGACGGCGTCGATGGGCAGCCGGTGCGCGGCCGGCGCGCCGCTCGCGCCGCCGAGCACGTCCAGGAGCCGCGCCGAGGCCCGCTCCGCCTGGGCGAGCACCGCCTCGTTGAGTGCACGGTTGCGGGAGACGACGTTGCGCGCCACCTCCAGCTCGTCGAGGGCGAGCTCTACGTCACGCCGGTCGTCGACGTACGGCTCGAAGCAGGGCCAGTGCTGCACCATCAGCTCGCGCAGCTGCGGCAGGGTGAGAAAGCTGAGCACGTTGTCGTCGGCGGGGTCGAGCAGATAGCCCTTGCGGCGCGAGACCTCGCGCACCGCGACGGCCCGCTGCACCCACTCCTGGCCGGCGGGCCCGGCCGCCGCGACCACCCAGTCGTCGCCGTGGACCGGTTCGTAGATCGGCCGGAGCACGGCGGCCACCACGGCGCGCAGCCGCTGCTCCACCAGGTTCAGCCAGATGTAGGCGCGCCCGGCCCGCTGCGCGCGCGTACGCACCTCGCTCCAGGCGTCGGTGTCCCAGTCCAGCTCGGCCCCGATCTCCATCGGGCGCGCGAGGGAGACCGCTCCGGGCGGGATGTCGCCGGACTCCCCCTCATGACCCGTGTCACCAGGGGGCAGCTCAAGACCTCCCGAGCTCACCCGCGCACCGCCTTCCGCCCCCCGGCAAACCCGAGCGGGCCGAGCCCGCCCCGCACACCCTTCAACGATCAAGGAAGGGTACTCCGCGAGCGGGAGGCGGTGCAGCCCGATGGCGAGTCGAGTTTGCCAACTCGGCGGAGGGTACGGCCTGTTCTGGTGGGCACTATCTGACCGGGTGAGCCGATTCATGGCTCCTGGCTGCCTTCGCGGGCCACCGGGTCACCCGTTGGCGCACCCGGACGTCCCGGGTGACCCTCGTCTTTTCAGGGAGGATCTGGCTTTCAGGGAGGATCTGGCCGAACAGCCCCTCAGGACCCCGAGCGGAAGTGGAAGAGTCTTGCCCATGCAGGTGTGGCCGGGACAGGCTTACCCACTCGGCGCCACGTACGACGGCGCCGGGACAAATTTCGCGGTCTTCTCCGAGGCCGCCCGTCGGATCGAGTTGTGTCTGCTGCACGACGACGGCTCGGAGACAGCCGTCGAACTGCGCGAGTCCGATGCGTTCGTACGCCACGCCTATCTGCCCGGTGTGCTGCCGGGCCAGCGGTACGGCTTTCGGGTGCACGGACCGTACGAGCCGCAGGGGGGCCATCGCTGCAACTCGGCGAAGCTGCTGCTCGACCCCTACGCGCGCGCCATAAGCGGCCAGATCGAGTGGAACGAGTCGGTGTACGGCTACCACTTCGGGCGGCCCGACAGCCGCAACGACCTGGACTCGGCGCCGCACACCATGGCCTCGGTGGTGGTCAACCCCTTCTTCGACTGGGGCGACGACCGGCCGCCCCGCACCGACTACCACCACACCGTCTTCTACGAGGCCCATGTCAAGGGCCTCACCATGCTCCACCCCGAACTCCCGCCGGAGCAGCGCGGCACCTACGCGGCCCTCGCCCATCCGGCCGTCATCGAGCACCTCACCCAACTCGGCGTCACCGCACTCGAATTGATGCCGGTGCACCAGTTCGTCAACGACCACCGGCTGGTCGACGCCGGTATGGCGAACTACTGGGGCTACAACACCATCGGCTTCTTCGCCCCGCACAACTCCTACGCCTCGTGGGGCGACCGCGGCCAGCAGGTCCTGGAGTTCAAGCAGGCGGTGCGGGCGCTGCACGAGGCCGGCATCGAGGTCATCCTCGACGTGGTCTACAACCACACGGCGGAGGGCAACCACCTCGGCCCCACCCTCTCCTTCCGGGGCCTGGACAACGCGCAGTACTACCGGCTCGCCGACGACGCGCGCTACTACGAGGACACCACCGGCACCGGCAACAGCCTCCTGATGCGCTCCCCGCACGTCCTTCAGCTGATCATGGATTCGCTGCGCTACTGGGTGACCGAGATGCATGTGGACGGCTTCCGCTTCGACCTCGCCGCGACGCTGGCCCGCCAGTTCCACGAGGTCGACCGGCTCTCGTCCTTCTTCGACCTGGTCCAGCAGGACCCGGTGGTCAGCCAGGTCAAGCTGATCGCCGAGCCGTGGGACGTGGGCGAGGGCGGCTACCAGGTCGGCAACTTCCCCCCGCTGTGGACGGAGTGGAACGGCAAGTACCGCGACACCGTACGGGACCTGTGGCGCGGCGAGCCGCGCACGCTCGCCGAGTTCGCGGGCCGGCTCACCGGTTCGTCCGACCTCTACCAGGACGACGGGCGGCGCCCGCTCGCCTCCATCAACTTCCACACCTGCCACGACGGCTTCACCCTCAACGACCTGGTCTCGTACAACGACAAGCACAACGCCGCCAACGGCGAGGACAACCGCGACGGCGAGAGCCACAACCGTTCGTGGAACTGCGGCGCGGAGGGCCCGACCGACGACACGGAGGTGGCGGAACTGCGCGCGCGCCAGATGCGCAACTTCGTCGCCACCCTGATGCTGTCGCAGGGCGTGCCCATGATCAGCCATGGTGACGAGTTCGGCCGGACGCAGGGCGGCAACAACAACGCGTACTGCCAGGACAACGAGGTGTCCTGGGTCCAGTGGCCCGACCCGGACGACGACCCCGAAGGCACGCTCCTCGCATTCACCCGGGCCATGGTGTGGCTGCGCAGGGACCACCCCGTCTTCCGGCGCAGGCGCTTCTTCCACGGCCGGCCGGTGCAGGGCACCCACGACGAGCTCTCCGACATCGCCTGGTTCACCCCCGAGGGCGAGGAGATGGCGGACCGGCACTGGCAGTCGGCGAACGCGAAGGCGCTGTCGGTCTTCCTCAACGGGAACGCGATCTCCGAGCCGGGGCCGCGCGGCGAGCGGATCAGCGACGATTCGTTCCTGCTGATGTTCAACGCCAGCGCCGAGACCCTCGACTTCGTGGTGCCGGTCAACCACGGCCGGCAGTGGCAGGTGGTCGTGGAGACCGCCCTGCCCGAGGGCGTGCCGCCGGAGGGGGGAGCGAAGATCGAGGCAGGCGGTCGGATCACGCTGATCGGGCGGAGCATGACGGTCCTGCGGCGGCCCGCGTAGCCCGCCTCCGCTCCCTGCACAACGGCTGCGACCTGGGCCGGAGTTCCCCGTTGCGTGGACTCCGGCCCAGCGGTCGCCCCGCGCGCCGCCGGCGCCGGGCGGAAACCGGCCATCGGGCGGAGCCGACGCCGCCGACCGGAGCAACCACATGGGTCCGAACGCACACAAGCCGCTCAACGGGGTACCTACGTCCCATGACCCCGCCCATCGCGACTTACCGGCTCCAGCTCCAGCCTGCGTTCCCGTTCGCCGCCGCCGAGGAGGCGCTGCCCTACCTCGCGGGTCTCGGAGTCTCCCATCTCCATCTGTCCCCGATCCTGGAAGCCGTGCCCGGCTCGACCCACGGGTACGACGTCACCGACCATACGACGGTCCGCGAGGAGCTCGGCGGCGAGGCCGGCCTGCGTCAACTGGCCGCCAGAGCAAGGGAGTCGGGCCTCGGCCTGATCCTCGACATCGTGCCGAACCACATGTCGGCGTCCGCCCGCCACAACCGCCCGCTGTGGGACGTGCTGCGCGCCGGCCCCTCCTCTCCGTACGCCTCGTGGTTCGACATCGACTGGGCGGCGGGCGACGGACGCGTGCTGCTGCCCGTCCTCGGCGGGCCGCTCGGCACGGAAATGGACCGCCTGACGGTGGAGGGCGACGTACTGCACCATGGCGAGGCGCGCTTCCCCTTGCGCGACGGTACGGCCCACCTGCCGATGGCCGAACTGCTCGACGCCCAGTGGTACCGGCTCGGCTGGTGGCGGCTGGCCAGGACCGAGCTGAACTACCGGCGGTTCTTCACCATCTCCGACCTGATCGGCCTGCGGGTGGAGGACGAGGACGTCTTCGCCGCGACCCACGCCAAGGTCCTCGAACTGCTGCACGACGGGGTCGCCGACGGGCTGCGCATCGACCACCCGGACGGGCTCGCGGACCCCGAGGCCTATCTGCGCCGTCTGAACACGGCGAGCGGCGGACGCTGGACGGTGGTCGAGAAGATCCTCACCGGCGACGAACACCTGCCGGCGGACTGGCAGGTCGCCGGGACGACCGGCTACGACGCCCTGCGCCACATCGACGGCCTCTTCGCCGACCCGTCCGGCACGAAGCAACTGGGCTCCCTCTACCGGCAGTTCACCGGTGCCGACGACGACCTGGGCGGACAGTGGGAGCCGACGGTGCGCCGCGCGGCGTACCGGGTGCTCACCCACGACCTGGCGGCCGAGACCGAGCACCTGGTGCGGCTCGCCCGGCGGATCTGCGCGACCGGCGGCCCCGAGCTGCGCGATCACGCCCCCTGGGCGCTTCGGCTGGCCCTGCGCGAGCTCCTGGTGCGCGTCCCGGTCTACCGGCCCTACCGGACCGGGGCCGAGCTGGTGCTGCCCGCTTCTGCCGCCGCGGAGGCGAAGGCGGCCTTCACGGTGGCGGAGGAGTCGGCCGCGGTGGACGTGGTGCGCGGCCTGGCCCTCGGACTGCTCGGTGACGACGAGGACCGCGACCGCTTCCGTACGCGCTTCGCGCAGACGTCGTCGGCGCTGCACGCCAAGTCCGTCGAGGACACCGCCTTCTACCGGTACACGCCGCTCCTGTCGGTGAACGAGGTGGGCGGGGACCCGGGGCGGCCTTCGGCGGAGCCGGGCGAGTTCCACGCGTTCTGCGCCCGCCTGGCCCGCGACTGGCCGGGCACCGGCACCGTCCTGTCCACCCATGACACCAAGCGCAGCGCGGAGGTACGGGCCAGGATCGCCGTGCTTTCGGAGTGCCCCGACCGGTGGGCGGCGCTCCTCGACCGGGTCGCCGGGGCGCAGGCGCCCGACGCGCACCTCGCGTGGGTGGCGTGGCAGACCTCGGTGGGGCTCGGCGGGGCTGCGGAGACGGAACGGATCGGCGGGGCGCTCCTGAAGGCGGTGCGCGAGGCAGGGCTGCGCACCGGCTGGACGGAGCAGGACCCCGACTACGAGAAGGCCGTGAGCGACTTCGTCGAAGCGGGGCCCGGCGGTCAACAGGCCGCCGCTGTACGGGAGTTCGTCCAGGAGACCGAGGATGCCGCGCGGGCCAACAGCCTCGGGGCCGCGCTGCTGCATCTCACGATGCCGGGTGTGCCGGAGCTCTACCAGGGCACGGAGGCCGAGTACGCGGCGCTGGTGGACCCGGACAACCGGCGCCCGGTGCCGTTCGATCCGGCGGCCCTCGCCGACCCCGGTGACAAGCTCGGGGTGACCCTGGCCGCGCTGCGGCTGCGCCGCGAACTCCCGGAGGTGTTCGGCCCGGCGTCCGGGTACGCGGCGCTTGAGGCCCGGGGCGCGCGCGCCGCGCACTGTGTGGCGTTCTGCCGCTCCGGCCAGGTGGTGACGGCGGTGACCCGGCTGTCGCTGCGGCTCGCCGAGTCGGGCGGCTGGACGGGCACGGAGCTGGCACTGCCGGACGGCGCCTGGGCGGATGTCCTCACGCCGGGGCGGCGGTTCAGCGGCGCCGTGGAGCTCGACAAGCTGTTCGCGCAGCGGCCGGTGGCGCTGCTCAGGCGGGTCGGACCAGAAGAAGGCGAGGGGCCCGGGTGAGCAGGCCGCTCTCGGCGGGGTCGAAGCCGTCGGCCCGGCGAAGGCCCGGCATGGCGGTGAGCAGGGCGGTCACGGCGCACTCCGCCTGAAGCTCGGCGACCCGCGCCGCCGGGCAGCCCGCCGGCCCGAAGGCGAGCCCGCCGGGTGTGGTGCGGTGCAGGTCGAAGCGGTCGGGGTCGGCGAACCGGCCGGGGTCGCGGTTGGCGGCCCCGACGAGCAGGGCCACCGCTCCCCCGGCGGGCACCACACCGCCGGACAAGGCATGTTCGTCCACAGCCCGGCGCAGCACCACATGGACGGGCGGATTGCGCCGCAGTGATTCTTCCCAGGCCTGCCCTATCAGCGCGGGCACCGCCTTGATCAGCTCCAACTGGTCAGGATTGTCAAGGAGGTTGGCCAGCAGTGAGGCGAGGGCCTGACCGGTGAGGACGGCTTGGCCGGCGGAGCGCGCGGCGAGGAGCGCCACCCCGGTGCCGCCCCGGCCGCGGCCCGCGTCGACGGCGGCGGGTGCCTCCGCCCGGCTGCGGGCCGCCACCGCGCCGCGGCGGCCCATGACCGCCCCGTAGGAGAGGCCGGTCGCGGCGGCTATGGTCCCGGTCGGCAGCCACCGGCAGAACTCCTCGACGAGGTCCGCCTCCTGCCGCCCGGCCAGGCGGTGGGCCAGCACATACGCGGTGCGGGCGCACACCTCGCGCAGCAGCGCGAAGGCGCTCTCGGGGGCCGCGTACTCCTGGGCGCAGTGCACCGTCCCCGGCCCGCAGCAGGGGCCCCGGCGCGGTCCGGCGATGCTGGGGTCGCCGAGGGCGGGGGCGACGTCGGCGTACCGGCTGACCAGCCACGCCCCGAGCCGGGCATCCCACAGCAGGGGGTGTTCTTCGCGCAGGGTCCGGTAGAAGGCGTACGGGTCACCGCGGGCGGCGGGGCCCAGGAGCGAGAGCGTGCGCGGCGAGAACGCGAGGGCCGATGCGTCGGCCGGTTCGACGGTCGTCATGGCGCGCCTCCCCGTTGCGCGCCCGGCGGGGCGCGGCCGATGCGGCCCGGGGGTCCCGCGGAGCCGCAGAGCCGCCGGGCGCCGGTGACTGCTCTCAGCGGACCACTTCCGCGGCGCACTCGCGATCGGCGTTCGGCCGTACGGGTGAGAGGCGGGCCGTGCCGTACGGCGTTGACCTGCGCAGCAGTTCAGTGAAGGCGGCCGCGGCGTCGGCCAGCTCGACCCGCGAGAACACCGTCAGGTCGCGCTTCCACGACGGTTCGACCGAGAGCACCACACAGTCCTCGCCGACGCCGCCGCGTACGACGTGGGTGGGCACGGCGACCACGCCGACCCCGGCGGCCGCCATGCGCACCGCCGTCGAGGTGTGCTCGGTGCGGACGACGGTGCGCGGGGTGAAACCGGCGCGGCCGCAGACCAGGTCGAGGAAGGGCTGCCCTTCGACGACGGGTTCCATCGCGCACCGCACCCAGGCGTGGTCGGCGAACTCTTCCAGCCGCACCGAGACGCGGCCCGCGAGCGGGTCGTCGAAGGCGACGACGAGCGCGATCTCCTCCTCGCCGACCCGCACGACGGGGCCCTCCCAGTACTTCGGGGGCGGCCCGACGGCCAGGTCGGCGGCGCCCCGTTCGAGCGCCTCCTCCAGCGCCTCGGTACTGGCGTACTCGTGGAGGATCAGCCGCACCCCGGGGTGGCTGCGCCGCCAGCGGGCGAACGCTTCGGGCAGCACGCCCACGGCCACCGAGTGCACGCAGGCGATGTGCAGTTCGCCGCCCACGGCATCGGATGCCGCGCGGGCGGCGCGCCGGGCCTGGAGGGCGCTGCGCACCGCGAGCCGCGCGTGCGGCAGGAAGGCGCGGCCCATGGGGGTGAGCCGCACGCCGCGCGGCAGCCGCTCCAGGAGTGCGCCGCCCACGGACTTCTCCAGCGCCTTGATCTGGTGGGAGAGGGCGGGCTGCGTGACGTGCAGCAGTTCAGCGGCCCGGGTGAACGACGCCTCCTCCACGACCGTCACGAAGTACTCCATCTGTCGCAGGCTCACGGCGTGCTCCCTCTGTTCCCACTGACTCCGGTGGCGCGTCCGGCACGCGCTCACGCCATAAGCATGCTGCATGGATCTCACGCACAGATTGCCTTGGACTCATGGCAGCGGCCCGGCGGAGGCTTACCCCGTGAGCGGTCCCAGGGGGCCTTCGACCGAGAACGGGGATCGAACCATGCCCGACGCAACCAGCGGCGCGACCGACGAGCGGACCGACGACCGGACCGACGACCGGACCGGCGACCGCGTGGCCGATGTGATCGTGATCGGCGGTGGCACCGGCGGGTACTCCACTGCCCTGCGCGCCGCCGCACTCGGCCTGAAGGTCGTGCTCGCCGAGCGCGACAAGGTCGGCGGAACGTGCCTGCACCGGGGCTGCATCCCCAGCAAGGCGATGCTGCACGCCGCCGAACTGGTGGACGGAATCGCGGAGGCCCGTGAGCGGTGGGGCGTGAAGGCGAGCGTGGATTCCATCGACTGGCAGGCGCTGGTGGCGACGCGCGACGACATCGTCTCCCGCAATCACAAGGGCGTCGAGGGCCATCTCTCGCACGCGAACGTCGAAGTGCTGCGCGGCGGCGCCCGGTTGACGGGTCCGCGGAGCGTCCACGTGGAGGGCCATGGGACCGTGACCGCCCGGCGCGGCATCGTGCTCGCCACCGGTTCACGCCCCCGGATGCTGGCCGGTCTCACGGCGGACGGACACCACGTCGTCACCAGCGACGACGCGCTCTTCGCACCCGGGCTCCCGCACTCCGTGCTGGTGCTCGGCGGCGGCGCGATCGGTGTCGAGTACGCCTCCTTCCACCGGTCGATGGGCGCCGAGGTCACGCTCGTCGAGGCCGCCGACCGACTGGTGCCGCTCGAAGACGCCGACGTCGGCCGCCACTTGACGCGGGGCCTCAAGAAGCGCGGCATCGATGTGCAGTGCGGTGCGCGGTTCCTGGACGCGACCGTCGTGGACGGCGGTGTGCGTGCGTCGGTGCGCACCGCGCGCGGCGAGATCCGCGCCGTCGAGGCGGAACGGCTCCTGGTGGCGGTGGGCCGCGCGCCGGTCACCGACGGCCTCGACCTGGCCGCGGCCGGACTCGCCACCGACGAGCGGGGTTTCGTCGCGCCGACCGACTGGTCCCGGCTCGAAACCGCCGTCCCCGGCATCCACGTCGTGGGCGACCTGCTGCCGCCGCCCTCCCTCGGCCTGGCCCACGCGTCGTTCGCCGAGGGGCTGTTGGTCGCCGAGACACTGGCCGGGATGGCCTCCGCGCCCGTCGACTACGCCGCGGTGCCCCGGGTCACGTACTCCTCGCCGCAGACCGCGTCCGTCGGGCTGACCGAGGCCGACGCGCGCAACGGCGGCCACGACGTCGTCGTCAACACCATGCCGTTGACCGCCGTCGCCAAGGGCATGGTGCACGGGCAGGGCGGTGTGGTGAAGGTGGTGGCCGAACGGGGCGGACAGGTCCTCGGTGTCCACCTCGTCGGACCGAACGTGTCCGAAATGATCGCCGAGAGCCAGCTCATCGTCGGCTGGGACGCCGAACCGTCGGACGTGGCCCGCCACATCCACGCCCATCCCACGCTCTCGGAGGCCGTCGGTGAAACCTTCCTCACCCTGGCCGGGCGGGGCCTGCACCAGCAGTGAGGACGTGCGGGGGCCGGACGGGCGTAGGTGGCCCGGCCCGCCGCTCAGTGGGTGGCGAGCAGGAACGCCATCCGGCCGAAGCTGACCTGGTCGCCGTCGGCCACGGCGACGGCTCCCGTCACCCGGCGCCCATTCACACAGGTCCCGTTGGTGGAGCCGAGATCGCGCAGCTGCCAGATCCCCGACTGGAAGACGAGCTCCGCGTGCACCCGCGACACCGTTTCGTGGCTGAGGCGCAGCCCGTTGGCCGGGTCGCGGCCGATCCGCAGCGGATAGGGGCCGGGCGCCGGGAAAAGGAGCTTGGGCAGCCGCTCCGACTGCCAGGCCCTGCGCAGCGACACGGAGAACTCCGACACCCGGCTGACCGCACCGAACATTGCCTTGGACCACCGGCCGCGGCTCGTCAAGTCGGCAGTGAGAGGAGCGAGTTCACCGGAGTGGCGGGCGGCGAGCGCGATCTCCATGCGCCGCAGGAACGTGTCCTGCGACAGCTTGCCCTCGGCGGCGCCCTCGCGCAGCACGTCCAGAACCCGGTCGCGTTCCGCGTCGGAGAGCCGCGCGGGCGCCGAGGACGTCTGGAATTCAAAAGAGGGCGTCACACCGGCGATTGTCCTTCCCCGGGCCCGGACGTGTCCAGCAGACCGACCGCCCCTCTCGTGCTCCGCCCATCCTCCGCCGCCCCACCGCTGACCTGCGCCGCAAGGCGCTTCTCGCCGAAAAAGCCTTGCGCGTGGGGCCCATGGAGTTGTCAGGGTCCGCCGACTCGCACATCCTCCGGGGGGCCTCTTTTGCCGAACACCGCGTCGGACCTCGTCATCCGTCCGCTCGCCGGGCCCGAAGAACTCGGGCTCTTCCAGCAGCTTTCCTACGTCCTCGACCACGAAGTGGCGGGCGACCTGGCCTCCGGCCGCCGCATTTGGCAGTGGATGTGGATCGCCGTGCGCGACGGCCGCGTCCTCGCGCGCCTCGCGTGGTGGGCCGCGCGCCGCGGCGGCGTTCCGCACAGCCTCGACTTCTTCGACGTCGACGACGGCCTGCCCGCCGCCGAGCGGCACGAGATCGGCCTGCGCCTGCTGGAAACGGCGACCGGCGCCGTGGTCCCGGCCGGCTCGGCACGCCCCGAGTACGGCCGCTTCGTACCCGGTGACTGGCGTGAGGACCCCGCCGCGCGTGAGGTTGTCGAGACCAGGCGGCCACACCGACGACATCCTGGCCGAGGGCACCCGGATCCTCGCCGCACAGAACGTCCCCCGGATCCGTGCCGCTACCGACCTTCCCAACGTCCCGATGGCCAACGCGTTCGCCCGTGCGGGATACATCGTCTTCCAGCGCGTGCTCAACATGATCTGGAAGTAGTCCCGAATTGCGGGCGTGTCCGCGCCGTCTGTCGCACCATGGTCGCAACCGGTTACGACAGGGGGACATGCCAGTGCTGTTCGAAGTGTGGGCACCGCACGCCGACCGGACCGCCCTTCTCCTGGAGGGCGCCACCCATCCCATGCGCCGCCATCCCGTCCGCGCGGGCTGGTGGCTCGTCGAGGCCGACGCCCAACCCGGCGACCGCTACGGCTACGTACTGGACGACGGCCCGGTCCTGCCCGACCCGCGCTCACGCCGCCAGCCCGAAGGACCGGACGGTCTCAGCGCCGTCGTCGTCCACGAGAGCTTCGGCTGGCAGCACCCGTGGCAGGGCGGCCCCCCGCTCCAGCGATCCGTCCTGTACGAGCTGCACATCGGCACCTTCACCCCCGAGGGCACCCTCGACGCAGCACATCAACACCTCGCCGCACTCGCCGAGTTGGGGGTCACTCACATCGAGCTGATGCCGGTGTGCCCCTTCCCCGGCCGGCACGGCTGGGGGTACGAGGGTGTGTCCCTGTGGGCGGTGCACGAGCCCTATGGCGGGCCCGACGCCCTGAAGAGGTTCGTCGACGCGGCCCACGCCCACGGTCTCGGCGTGGTCCTGGACGTCGTGCACAACCACCTGGGCCCCTCCGGCAACTACCTGCCCGCCTTCGGACCGTACTTCACCGACACCCACCACACCCCCTGGGGTTCGGCCGTCAACCTGGATGCCCCGGGCTCCGACGAGGTGCGCGCCTTCCTCCTGGAGAGCGCGCTGGCGTGGCTGCGCGACTACCACCTCGACGGGCTGCGCCTGGACGCGGTGCACGCGCTGGCCGACACCCGCGCGTACACCTTCCTCGAAGAGCTCGCGACCGCCGTCGACGCGCTCGCCGCCGAGCTGGGCCGGCCGCTCTTCCTGATCGCCGAGTCCGACACGTGCGACCCGCGCACCACGACCCCACGCGACGAGGGTGGCACCGGGCTGCACGCCCAGTGGAACGACGACTTCCACCACGCCCTGCACACCGCGCTCACCGGCGAGTCCCAGGGCTACTACGCCGACTTCGCGCGCGCCCCGCTCTCCGCGCTCGCCAAGACCCTGACCCGGGTGTTCTTCCACGACGGTACGTATTCGAGCTTCCGTGGCCGCGCTCACGGGCGTCCCGTCGACCGCGTCCGCATCCCCGCCCACCGCTTCCTCGGCTACTCCCAGACCCACGACCAGATCGGCAACCGCGCCCAGGGCGACCGGCTCTCGGCGACCCTGTCGCCCGGCCTGCTGGCCTGCGCGGCGACGCTGACCCTGACGAGCCCGTTCCCGCCGATGCTGTTCATGGGCGAGGAGTGGGGCGCCGCCACCCCCTGGCAGTTCTTCACCGACCACACCGACCCCGACCTCGCCCGGGCCGTACGGGAGGGCAGGCGGCGGGAGTTCACCTCGCACGGCTGGGCCCCCGAGGACGTGCCCGACCCGCAGGACCCCGAGACCCGCGGGCGCTCCTGCCTGGACTGGTCGGAGCGGTCGGCCGAGCCGCACGCGCGACTGCTCGCCTGGTACCGCGAGCTCATCGCACTGCGCCACGACCGGCCCGACCTCACCGACCCCGACCTCGCGGCCGTCAAGGTGGCGTACGACGAGGAGGCGCGCTGGATCACCTACCGCCGCGGCGACCTGCGAGTCGTGATCAACCTCGCCAAGGAGGCGGTCAGGATCAAGCTCGGTGGCGGCGGCCGGGTCCTCGCGGCCTGGGAGCCGGTCGAGGCGCCGGGCGCGGACGGCCTGATGCTGATGCCGCCGGAGTCCTGCGCGGTACTCGGACGCTGAGCGACCCCGGCTCAACGCCCGTACCACGCAAGCCAGTTACTGGACGACGGCCATGGCGCGGTCGGTGTTGTTGAAACGCCGGCCGCCGTCCTCCGTCACGGTGACGATGTCCTCGATGCGGACGCCGAACCGGCCGGGCAGATAGATGCCGGGCTCGATCGAGAAGCACATCCCGGGCACCAGCGGCCGCTCCTCGCCCTCGATCATGTACGGCGGCTCATGGGTGGTGACACCGATGCCGTGGCCGGTGCGGTGGATGAAGTACTCGCCGTATCCGGCCTCCGCGATCACCGCGCGCGCCGCACGGTCGACATCCTGACAAGCGGCACCGGGGCGCACGGCGGCGAAGCCCGCCTCCTGCGCCGCGCGCACCACGTCGTGGACGTGCTGCTCCTCGGCGGTGGGCTCTCCGACGTGGACGGTACGGGTCGTGTCGGAGCCGTACCCGTGCTTGAGCCCGCCGAAGTCGAGCACCACCATGTCGCCGTGGCCGATCGTGCGGTCGCCCGCCTCGTGGTGCGGCTTGGCCCCGTTGGGCCCCGACCCGACGACGGTGAAGTCCACCTGTGCATGGCCGTACTTGATGAGCAGGGCCGCCAGATCGGCGGCCACCTCGGTCTCCAAGCGGCCCGCGAACCGTACCGTCACGATCTCCTCGTACGCCGCGTCGGCCGCCGCGCCCGCCGCCTCCAGACGGGCCAGTTCATGCTCGTCCTTGACGGCGCGCAGCATGGGCAGCGCCTCGGTCAGCGAGACGTACGAGGTGCCGGGCAACTCCTTCTGGAAGCCGAGCAGATGCATCGCCCACGCGTTGTCACTGACTCCGAAGCGCCCACCGGCATCGAGGAGCGGCGCCGTCACGGTGTACGGGTCCTTGCCGTCGGTCCACTCCCGCAGGGTCAGCGCGTCGGCGCCTGCGGCGTGCGCGGCATCCGGAGCTTCCAGGGTCGGCACGACCAGCACCGGGTCCTGCCCCGCCGCGAGCACCAGGACGGTGAGCCGCTCGGTGGTCGCGGTCGGCTGGTAGCCGGTGAGGTGGACGAGGTCGGGGCCGGGTGCGACGAGGAGGCCGGCAAGACCGGCGTCGGCGGCGGACCGGGCCGCGCGGGCCATCCGGGCCCGGTAGTCGTCGGCGGTGAAGGGCGCGGGAGCGGGCGTCGAGAGCATGGGCTCATCCTGCCCGTAGGCCTGCGTGGACGCGAGCGGTCCCGTGTGTCTGAGCCCGTAGCCGGTAGGTCTCCTGTGTCCCAGAGCCCGTCAGTCTTCATCTGTCTCAGAGCCCGTACCTCTGCTCTGTCTCAGAGCCCGTACCTCCGCTCTGTCTCAGAGCCCGTACGTCTTCGTCTGTCTCAGAGCCTGTACGTCTCCTCTGTCTCAGAGCCCGTCCGTCTCCTCGGCGACGAGCCGCTCCAAAAGCTCACCGAACTCGTCGCCGACGACGATGCGAAGCCCGTCCCCATCCCGGTCGCTGAGCTGGGTGAGCATGCCGCCGCGCCACCAGTAGACGTACGGGCTGATCGCCCCCGGGGTGTCCTCGTAGCCGGAGGCGGCGAACGACGCCATGGCGTTGAGGGCGAGCACCATGCCGGAGTCGCGGATGACGTGGAAGGCCAGCTGATGGCGGAAGGGCATGGCGACGAGGGCACCGTCCGGCGGGATCTCCTGCCCGGCCACGTCACGCACCACGGACTCCAGGGCGAGCACCCGGCTCGCGGTGTAGAAGGAGTCACCGATGACGATGTCGAAGCGCGTGCCGTCGTCGCCCTTGACCCTCTCGTGGCTCTCGACAGGCAGCTCCCGCAAGTTGCGCAGGGCCATTTCGCGCAGGTCGGGGACCTTGCCGAGGGGTTCGAGCGCCTCGTCCGTCAGCATCATGACGCTTTCGGGAAGGTCGAGGGCGAGGATCTCGTAGAGGCCGGGCGCCACACTGCGCGCGTAACCGAAGCTCTGCGGATCGAGACCGTCGCCGCTGATCACCCGGGGGTAGAGCTGGGCCCTGATCTGGTCGGGCGGCATGGTGTCGAGCGCGGACGGCGCGTCCATGGTGCGCAGCACCATGCCGACGTGTCTGCGAACCAATTCCGGCCACACACGCGGCCCTCGGGGTTCGTTGTGGCAGACGGCGGCGAGATTGCCGAGGCCGAACCGCCGGCTGCCGCTGTCCTTCACCGAGTCCGCGTAGACCGTGACCTCCAGGCCGAGCTCGGCGAACGCCTCCCTGACCAGGGCGCGGAACCGGGCACCCTCGTCCTCGGAGAAGAAGCCGAACTCGGAGTCCCGGGGAACGTCGCTCGCGTCCCGCCTCGGCCCTCGTCGGAATATCCCCACGTCTGCTGCCTTTCCCTCGCACGGTCGCCGGATGCCTCGCACGTCGCCAGAGCTGCGAGCCTACCCAGAGCGGGCCCCGCTGATGACAAGATCGGCCCGCATGCGAGCCGGGGCCACGAGACGGGCGTTGACCTCGTCGGACTCCTTGACCCAGCGTTCGGCGTGGGACCGGTCCTTTCCGTGCCGCACATGGCGCTCGACGAGCCGGCGCACCCGCTCAGAGTCGTCGATCTGGAGGTACCAGACCTCGTCGACGAGGTCCCTGACCTGTTGCCAGGGGCCGTCGTCGTGGAGCAGGTAGTTGCCTTCGGTCACGACGAGCGGCACCCGGGGATCGATGGCGATGCTCCCGGCCACCGCCTCTTCCAGCGTGCGGTCGAAATCCGGCGCGTAGACGACGGTGCCGGGATCGGGCGAGCGCAACCGACGGAGCAGGGCGACGTATCCGGCGGCGTCGAAGGTGTCCGGAGCGCCCTTGCGTTCGGCGCGCCCGAGCCGGCGCAGCTCGGCATTGGCGAGGTGGAAGCCGTCCATGGGCACCAGCACGGCCTCTCCGCCGAGCCGCCCCACCAACTCCCCCGCCAGCGTGGACTTCCCGGCACCGGGCGGTCCTCCGACACCGAGGATGCGACGCCGACCGGGGACGACGAGCCTGCGGGCACGGCCCACGAGCTGGTCGAGATCTAGATCCGTAGCGAGAGCCATACCTGCATTGTTCCCCCGAGATCGGTGGCGACCGATGCAGCGCGTCGGAGAGGATCGCCCGTGATCTGCCGTGATCTGCCTGAACTGCCTGAACTGCCTGAACTGCCTGAACTGCCGTGAACGCGAAAAAGCCCCGCACCGTGACCGTATTTCTACGATCTGGTGCGGGGCTTTCCCCAAAAATTGTTCGGCGGCGTCCTACTCTCCCACAGGGTCCCCCCTGCAGTACCATCGGCGCTGAAAGGCTTAGCTTCCGGGTTCGGAATGTAACCGGGCG